>SXOY01000229.1 GCA_005776545.1 Planctomycetia bacterium
GCCGCAATGATCACCTCTCTCGCATCGGCAAAACGCCCGGATGCTCCGACAATCGTCAAACCCACGGCAAAAGCCAAAGCCCGCGCCCCGCTCGCGGCCGATGGCGTGATCAAGATCGGCGTCATTGGCATGGGTGGCCCCGGCCAGGGTTCGATGGGTATGAACCACTGCCATTCGATCGCGAGCCTGATCAAAGATGGCAAGGACAAAGTTGAAATCGCCGCACTGTGCGATGTCAACAAGTTCAACATGGACTACGTGGTAAAGAAATTGCCGGAGTGGGGTCAGGCCGCGGTTCCCGCGACATATTCCAACTACAAAGAAATGCTCGCACGCGAAGACCTCCACGGCGTGTTGATTGCAACGCCAGAACACTGGCACGCACAGATGGGCATCGATGCGATTCTGGCGGGCAAAGATGTGTATCTTGAAAAGCCCATGACTCTCACGCTTGAAGAAGCTCTTGTCTTGCGTGAAGTGGTGCTTGCAAACCCGGACATGCGATTGCAGGTTGGAACACAGATGACGAATCTGCCCAAGTATCACGAAGCCAAGAAGGTGATTGCGGCGGGGACAATCGGCGTGCCGACGTTCAGCCAGACGAGCTATTGCCGCAACTCTCCTAAGGGCGAATGGAACTATTACGCACTCAAGCCCGATCAGAAGGAATTCCCCGGGGCAGAATGGAAGCCAGGCGAGAATCTTGACTGGGATGCATGGTGCGGACCGATGGGCAAACAACCCTGGGACCCCAAGCTGTATTCGCGTTGGCGCCGCTACAAGAAGACCTCGACGGGTATTCTGGGCGATCTCTTGCCGCACGTGATTACGCCCTTGTTTGTGTCGCTGGGTGACAGCGTTGGCTGGCCGACTCGCGTCGTAGCGATTGGTTCACACCTTGTCGACAAGGAAATGGAAAACCACGACAGCGTGAATATCGCTGTGCAGTTTGAATCTGGGCACCAAATGATGATCGCGGGTTCGACCTGCAACCAGCTTGGCCTGGATCCCTTAATCCGCGGCAGCAAGGGCAACATCCGCCTTGGCTCACGCCACTGCGAAGTCAGCCCCGAACCACCGTACACAGAAGAAGTGGAAAGCAAAAAGATCGAGTGCCCGGATATCGGCAACGATCAGGACCTGCACCGCTTGAAGTGGTTCAAGTGCATCCGCGAACGCATCCAGCCAGACAGCGATGTGATCCAGGGCGCGAAGGTCATGGTCATTGTCGGCCTTGCCACACGTTCGATGTGGGAGGGTGGCGCGTTTGAATTTGATCCCAAGACCATGACGGCACGGAAGGTCTAGCCACAGGTGATGCAAGGTGTCGCTCTGGACGGTACAGGCATTAGGCACTAGGCATCAGGCATTAGGGAATACTAAAGCAAAAAACAATTGATGCGGATCGGATTCAAAGGGGGTCCGGTCCGCATCTTTGCATTTATCGGGGCGTAATGAGGGATTTGTTGATCTACTCGACTCAAGCCATGTCGACGCGATGGGAGATTGTTTTGCCGCCGCAGGGTGGGCGGAATGAGGAGTTTTTGCGTGCGGCAGCAGAGCAGGTGAGCGAGGAGATTCAACACTGGGATAATCGGTTGTCGCTGTTCAAACCTGATTCCTTCATTAGTTACATCAACAAGGTAGCGCATGCGAAACCGGTGCAGGTGAATGAACCGGAGTGGTCGCTGTTTGCAGTTGCGCAGAAAGTGTGGAAGGAATCGGACGGGGCGTTTGATATTACTGTTGCGCCGCTAATGAAGAGGCTTGGGTTACATAAGGCACATTCATCGGCGGGCGAGGAAGCGGTTTGGGGCATGCAGTTTGTGGAGCTGGATGCGGAGTCGCGGACTATTCGGTTTTTGCGGGAAGGACTGGCGATTGATCTGGGAGCGCTCGCGAAGGGGTTTGCGCTGGATCAGGTGCGTGCGGTGCTTGGTGAACTGAAGATTGAACATGCGTTTATTCATGGCGGCACGAGCAGTTCGCTGGCGATGGGTACGCGGCCGGATGGGCGGCTTTGGCGGGTTGGGCTGGGAACGGGAGAATGTGATCCGGTGATTGAGCTTTCGAATCAGTCGCTGAGCGTGTCGAAGCGAAAAGCTCGGCCGGGGGAGCTGGCGGGTGAGACGTCAAGGTCACATATTTTGGACCCTCGTGCGGCGGATTTTCAGGATTCCAGCGATCTGGATGTGGTGGCGGCAGTGCATGAATCGGCGACATTGGCAGAGGCGTGGTCAACGGCCTGCCTGGTCAACGGAAGTTCTCGCCTGCCGCTGGACATTTCACTTTTTGCACAAGACCATTCTGGGTCGTGGCGCACGCGGCGACTCAACCAGATGAACCTTGCACTTTCGGAGCAGACATGAGCAGCAATACTAATTCCATCACGGATCGCCGTTCGTTCCTTGCACAGAGTGCGGGCAGCATTGCTTCGCTGGCGCTGTTGCCGAGCTTACTGCACGCCAAGATTGAATCGGCGGAGGTTTTGAATGTTGCGGTGGTTGGACTGGGGAAGCAGTCGGGTGTGTTGCTGGCGGAACTGGCCAAGATTGAGAATGTCAAGGTTGTGGCGTTGTGTGATACGGATGACAGCCGCCTGCAAAGGGGTTTACGGCGAGTGCAGAATGTGGATGGGTTTGCGGATCACAAGTCAATGCTCGACAA
>SXOY01000230.1 GCA_005776545.1 Planctomycetia bacterium
CTGCTGATCCGGTCGAGGCTCCTCGGCCGCGCCGAGTCTCCCCCGGCGGCGCACCTGGTTCAAGTGGTGGCGCAGGAGCAGGCAGCACGACCGGTGTTCGTGGTCCAGCCCGGCCCGGAACCGGCCGAGAAGAAGATGATCGGGGTCGCAGTCCACGCCGCAAGGGTGCAGCGGTCACACCGAACTCCAAACGCTCTACCGGCGCTGGTATTCCAGAACGCCGCCGTGCTTCCGCAGATGAATGGGTTGGCGGCAATGTGTTCAGCGAGCAAGATATCGCAGAACGCGAAGAACGCCTGGCTCGCGCTGGCGGCTTCCTCCGCAAACGCCGTCAAGATGCTAAACGCCCCGGCACACCCGGTGGCCAGACCCACCTTGACACCGGCGAACTGATCGTCGAGATGTCTGCCCCATTCACGATCAAGGACCTTTCAGCAACAACCGGGATCAAGGCCGCCGACATTATTAAGAAGCTCTTCCTGCAAGGGCAGGCCGCGACCATTAACTCTGGTATCGATCCGCTCAAAGCCCAGGAGATCATGATCGACTTTGAGATCGATCTCCGAGTTGTTGAGAAGAAGTCGGCGGAGGAAGCGATCTCGACAGAGTTCGGTGGGCGCGAAGCGACTGACCTCAAGCCGCGTGGCGCGGTTGTCACCATTCTCGGCCACGTCGATCATGGAAAGACCAGTCTCCTGGACAAGATCCGCGGCGCGACCGTTGCCGCAGGCGAAGCGGGCGGCATCACCCAGCGCACCAGCGCGTTCAGCGTGCCGCTCACCGTCAACGGTGAAGAAAAGCACATCGTCTTCTTTGATACCCCCGGTCACGAGGCCTTTACTGGCATGCGTGCTCGCGGTGCCAACGTCACCGACGTCATCGTGCTTGTTGTCTCGGCTCCCGAAGGCGTGATGCCTCAGACTATCGAGTCAATCAATCACGCCAAGGCCGCGAAGGTCCCGATCGTGGTCGCGCTCAACAAGATCGATCGTCCAGATGCTACCGAAGCTGCAATCCAGAAAACACTGGGTCAGCTCGCCGCCGCCGGTATCAATCCTCAGGAATGGGGCGGCGAGACCGAAGTCCTCCGCGTCTCTGCCACCACTGGCAAGGGAATCCCGGAACTTCTGGAAACCCTCGATCTTCATGCAACTTTGCTCGAGCTCAAGGCCGACTTTGCAGGTCACGCCCGCGGCACCGTCATCGAAGCTCGAATCGAAGAAGGTCGCGGAGCTGTTGCCAACATCATCGTCCAGCAAGGTAAGCTCAGTGTCGGTGATTACATCGTCATGGGCCCATCATTCGGCCGCATCCGCGACATCACCGACGACCGTGGAGCCAAACTCAAGCTCGTCTTCCCACCCATGCCCGTACAGGTCTCTGGTCTGGATCAGCTGCCCGATGCTGGCGACAAGTTCTTTGTGGTCGACTCACTGCGTAAAGCCCAGGATGCCGCGGAGCAACGCCGTCGTCGCGATCGCGAATCAACTCTTGCAGCCCCCAAAGTCACACTCGACACCATCTTCTCCACCATCGCCGACAAGGAGGTCAAGGAAATCAAGATCGTCCTCAAGGCCGCCGAACAGGGGACAGTCGAAGTGCTCCAGAAGCAGTGCGAGAAGATCGGCACCGACGAAGTCAAGATTCGCGTGCTTCACTCCGCCGTCGGTGGAATCACCGAAAGCGATGTCATTCTTGCCGAGGCATCAAAAGCCATTATCATCGGCTTTAACGTCATCCCCTCCGGCAAGGCTCGCAGCACTGCTGAGAACAAGGGTGTCGAAATCCGCACCTATCAGGTCATCTACAACATTGTGGACGATCTCAAAGCCGCCGCCGAAGGCATGCTCCAGCCCGATCTGCGCGAAGAGATCATCGGTCACGCCGAAGTCCGCAAGGTCTTCCGCGTTACCAAGGTCGGCTCGATCGCGGGTTGCTATATCACCGACGGCATCGTGCAGCGTGACGCGTTCATCCGCGTTACCCGCGACGGAGTCGTCATCGAGAACGATCGCGTGCTCGAGCAGCTCAAGCGCGTCAAGGACGATGCCAAGGAAGTCCGTTCCGGCATGGAATGCGGCATGAAGATCGTCGGCTACGACGATATCAAGGAAGGCGATGTGCTCGAATGTTACAAGAAAGTCGAAGTCAAGCGAACACTCGGTGGTAATTGATCACATTCGCTCCATCCAACCCGACCGCCATTTTTGTTTCGCACATGGTCATAGGCATTTTCCAGTTCGAACTGCTCATCAAGGGCGCTGAGTCCCTCAAAGACAAGCGCCGGGTTGTGAATTCGGTGAAAGACCGCCTGCATCGCGAGCACATGGTTGCGATTGCAGAGGTTGATCGCCTGGAATCACATCATGTCGCGGTTCTGGGTTTGGCAATTGTTGGCAATGATGGCCGCCATATCGGTGAAGTGCTGGACACCATCAGTGCGAAACTTCGTTGCCTTCCAGATGCCGATCTTGGGGATGTCCGAAGAGAAATCGTGCACGGCCACGGTGGCAGCGTACTCTCCGATGCCGCCGAAAATGTGGAATTTGCACCAGAGAATATGGAATCAGACTTCATGAAACGTGCTCAAGATGCACTGGATGAGTCCTCGCAGAATAATCAATCATGAGCCGCAAGACAGACCAAATCGCCGCCGCATTGAAAGATGCAATCGCTCAGACCATCAGCCGTGGCCTGCAAGATCCGCGTATCGGCGGACTTATTACCCTGACTTCCGTCACGGTCGCTGATGACTTGACCGAAGCCACAATCATGACTTCGGTGTTACCCGCGGAAAAGCAGGAACCAGCCATTGAAGGTCTGAACGCCGCTTCGGGCTACCTGCGTAAAGAAATTACACGCTATATCAACATGCGTCGAATCCCGACTCTGCACTTCAAGTCTGATATGAGCCTGAAAAAACAGCTTGGGATAATGCAGGCCATCAACCAGGCGGCGGAAGATCTTGCGAAACGCACCGAGGCCGATACCAAGATTGAGGACGAAGCACCATGACGCACGCCGACCCTGCAAAGAAATTTGCATCAGTCGTCAAGCGGTTGGTTGCGGCCGCGCCAGCACCGGCCCCATATGTCCTTGAACCATTTGGTGATACGCCTGCCACTGAACGCGAACTGCTGTTCAGCTTTCTCCTCTGGGACTCAAACACATCCCTCGCTCACGCAGCGTACCGCAAACTCGTTGATGCTTTTGTCGATCTCAATCACCTTCGCGTTGCGATGCCTGAAGAGGTAGTAGCGATTATCGGCGAACGCTACCCCAAGTCCGATCATCGCGCGGCGCGACTTCGGGCAGTGCTCCAGGATATCTTCCGCCGCGAGCACACTCTCTCGCTTGCACGACTCGGGACCACCGGAAAACGCGAGGCAAGGCACTATCTTGAGTCACTCGAGGGGATGCATGGATTTGTTTCCGGTCGGCTTCTGCTTATCAACTTCGCTTCGCACGCAGTCCCACTTGATGATCGCCTGCGAGTGATGCTGACTGAAGAGCACGCGATTGATCCTATCCTTTCTGTATCCGAAGCACAGCACTGGGTAGAGCATCAGATTCCGGCTGAAAATGCCCACGCTGTTTCGAACGCGTTTCTGCATTGGATTGACTCGACCGCACTACCGCGACATGTCCGTGAGACCGAGGGCGAGGCGAAGCCCAAGCCGAAATCTCCCAAGACCCCCAAACCTCCCAAGACCCTCGCCCCCAAGCAACCTCGGACTCCCAAGCCCAAGGGTCAACCCAAACCGTAAGTGTTGGCAGAACTTCCCGCCCGGACTATCATGGCGACATGCCCAATGTCTACCCATTCCGTGCATGTACCTACACCACCGGCGCCGACCAATCCAATTTTGTTGCGCCACCGTACGATGTCCTTGATGCCGCTGGCAAAGAGCGACTTCTGAAAAAAGATGCTCGCAATGTCGTGGCAATAGATTTGCCCCACACACCTGCAAAAGAGCTTGGTCCCGCGTCTGCCTATGAAACCGCGGCCAAACAACTCCGGGATTTGCTCGAAAGCAAAGTAGTGAAGAAGTCCATGCTGCCGAGCATGTTTGCGTATTGCCAGACATTTAAGTCCGCTGATGGCTCCAAATCAGTGCGGCGTTCGGGCATGTGCTGCACGGTTGAAACTGTTCCGTTCGGACCGCGGGTTGGCGGCGGAATCCTGCCGCACGAAGAGACCTTTTCTGGACCAAAAGAAGACCGCATGGCGCTGATGAAGGCCACGAGCACACAGATGTCTCCCATCTTTGGACTTCATGCCGACGACCTTGGAATGGCGACCAAACTCATCCAGATGATCATGTCTCGCAAACGTCCTGACTTCCATGCAACTACCGACGATGGCACACTGCACGAGGTCTGGACAGTCCAGGATTCCGCCACTCTGAACATGTATCAGCGAGCACTTGCCAACGAAGATATTTTCATCGCCGATGGTCACCATCGCTACAACACCGGCCTGAGTTATCTGCAAGCGCTCGAAGCAAAAGGTGAAGTTCCTTCAAACCATCCGGCCCGGCGATGCATGATCGTCTTGATCGGAATGAGCGATCCGGGATTGGTCATCTGGCCGACCCATCGCGTGCTTGGCGGCATGAAAGACTACACCTTCGACAAGTTCAAGGCCGCTGCTGCGGGCCAACTCACCATTTCCCCCGCCACATCGAAGCTTACGGGTATCGAAGCTGAAATGGAATCAAAAGCCAAAGAGTCCGGGCGCAACGTCTTTGGTCTGTACGATTTTACGACCGGATCGTGCCACATCGCAGAATTGGCAGCGACCGATCCGCTCGCGGCACGCTTTGCTGATAAGCCACAAGCCTGGCGCGACCTGGATGTTGCACTCATTCAATACGTGATCGTTGAAGGCGTTTGCCAGCCCAAGCTCAATAACAACGAGGCAATCAAGTGGGCGTTCCCGCACACGATCAAGGAAGTAGAAGACATCGGAAAAGGACTTGAAACCGGCGCAGGCGGCGGCAAGAACTTCGCACAACTGGCCGTCATTGTCCGCCCAACTCCACTGCAAGCGGTCAAAGATGTCAGCCGAGCGAACCAATTGATGCCGCAGAAAAGCACGTTTTTCTATCCCAAGCTCGCAACCGGACTGTTCATGAACCCACTCAGTTGATCTTGGTCTGATTACTTCTGAACAAGTGCAGCATTAAGCCACGACTTCAAACTCTCTGCAGTCTGAGTCCCGCTGACCTTAGAAATCACTTTCCCATCGCGAATGAGAAACAGCGTGGGAACCGACATCACCGAAAGTTCGCCCGCCACATCCTGGTTCTCATCGACATCGAGATACACAGGAAGTGTTTTCTCTTCGATGATGGCAACAACATCGGAATCGAGCAATGCCCCTTTCTTAAGTTGCTGACATGGACCACACCAGCTCGCAGTGGCCATGACCAGAAGCGGCTTACTGGATATCTTCTCAGCTTCTTTCGCAGATTTCATGGTGTAGTTCGACTTGGTAAACACAGGCGGAACCGGCGCAACACCGCCGCAGCCGCCGATACTGGCGATGATTATTGCAATTGCCGCGACAACCCCGGGAACATATCTCTGGATTCTCATGTTTCATTACCTCTAAAGATCTGGAAGTTCGCCGGTGAGCGGCTCCACCAGGTCCTTTGCAGTTACCATTCCCACCGGTGTTTCATCGACTTCAACTATACCAAGTCGCGAAGGATTTCCAGCCAAGACTCCAATCGCCAGCTGCAAGCTGGTCGCTGGCGTGAGTCTTGCGGGTTCCAGCAGCAGTTCACGCAATGTCGCATCGGGCCTGGTATACAGGTCAATCTGGCGGACTATTCCCACGACGTGCCCGGCCTTGTCTGTCACCGGCAATCGCGCATGCGGAAGCGTCGCAAAGAGGTGACGAACCGCCGCGGGGGTGCTGTCGATGCCAATCGCGCGAACGTGTGCCCAGGGAATCATCTCGTCACGAACCGCAAGAGTTGCAAGAGAAATCGCCCGATCAACGAGCGATGCTTGTGATTCTGAGAGTGCCCCAGATTCCTGTCCTTCTTTAAGCAGAGCCGCAATTCGTTGCTTGGTCTCACCCGGCTCGTGCGAATTCAATGTTCCGCTGAAACGGGCAACCAAATTGGTAAGACCAATGAACATCGGGACAATGCCGACGTATGTAAGCAGTAAACGCAGCACATGAAGCACGCGGGCAAAGCGATACGTCAATCGATCGGCTTCCAGCCGGAACAACTCCTTGGGAACCGCCTCACCAAACAAGAACAACAGCGGCGCGACAATCACCGTGTTCACCACTGCAAGTTTAACATCGCTCAACTCCCAACCACCGAGAATTGAAGTAGCGCCGAGGGATATGAAATAGCAGAAGATGTTATTACTTACGAGGCACACTGCGACAAATCGATCGGGGCGGGAAAGTTCCTGACTGAGAATCACCGCGCGCGAATCCGGCGGCACTGCCCCGGCCCGCAATGCCAATCGAACACGGTTCAGCGTGTAACACCCAGTTTCGATGCCGCTGCACATGGCCGAACCGGCAAGCCCCACAAGACCAATGACCCAGAATGCCAGGTACTCCCCTAGATTCATGGTTTCCCCCCTTCTTCAAGCGAAACCAGAAGAGTGTCGATGGAGCGATCTTCCAATGTCTCAACTCTCACCCTGATCGATGCGAGTTTCACTTCATCACCCACATGCGCCAATCGTCCGAGTTTCAATTGAACTAACCCTCCCAGAGTTGAAACTCGTGATCCGCTGGCTGCAAATTCTTCTCCAAGCAGTGCCTCCCAGTCACGGATATTGACTCGTCCGCTGACGACCCAACTGCTCTTGCCGATTTTCTTCACACCGCTTCCATGTGCCGCGGGCATTCCCGTGGCACGTACCAGCGGCATCACCGCATCTTGAATTTCAGTCATTCCGACAACATCGCCGCGTTCATCAACAACCAGCGTCGTGTGAGATTTGGTCTGTCGAAAATGTTCAAGCAGCGCATCGACACGGGCCCGTTCCGGAAAATATCGCACGGGGTCCACGTAATTAGAAACACTGACCGCTGTGCCGAGCCGCTCTGCTGCGGACAAATAGG
Organism: Planctomycetia bacterium; assembly: GCA_005776545.1. The sequence continues at coordinate 7,103 of SXOY01000230.1, forward strand.
CATGTGTATTCAGAAACCCCAGCACATCTTCCCGATCGTCTCCTCGTGACACCGGAAATCGAATCTGTCCGCTTTCTTTGATCACGGATATGACATCCGCAAAAGTCGAAGTCGCGGCGAGGAATGTAATATCAACACGCGGCGTCATCACATCTCGGACACGCATCGATCCAAGCCCCACCACTTCTGCCAGCAGCCGCTGTTCTGACTCATCAATCGCGCCGCCCGAATGACTCGCCGTCAGCAATTCGTCCAGTTCCTCCACCGTCAGCGGCTGATCTTCACTCGCACCAGCAGTGCGGAATATTCGAGCCATTGGAGCCACCAAATACTCATCAAGCACCGTTCGCAGCGGCCCAATCAGTCGATGCCACCACGAGACTGGGATGGCAAGCAACACAACCATACGAAACGGCTGCATTCCAGCGAGTGCTTTGGGAAGAACTTCGCCAAAGACAATCAGCACAACTGGTACCGATAGCGCTGCGGCAAGGCTCATCCACTCGGAGGTTATAGATTTTGCCAGCACACCCCCCACTGCCAGGTATGAGGAAATCGAAGCCGCATTTGCGAGCAACAACGAAATAATCAACGACCGAGGCTGAGCGACAAGTCGGGATACGGCAGCAGCAACCAAAGGCAGATTTCGCCGCAATCGAACGCGATCGCCGTGCGAAAGCGAAAACAGTGCAGTCTCCGCCGCGGCACACACTGCGCAGGCAAGCAGCAATATGGGCAAGGCGATAAGAAGTATCAGGCTGGACAATGGCATTACAGGGAATCCCCGAGTTGTTCTACAAGCCGTTCAATGTAGCGCCACGCATTCAGTTGTTTTCGAATCTCCAAATCTGGCAAGGGAGTCTGCCGGAACAAAGCTGCGATCTTTGCGGTGTAGGCCTCTCGCTCCCGTGCGGCCCACTCTTTCCAGAAGTTGAGTTCATTGGCTGAGCGTGTCGCAATTTGGGATTCAATTTCTTCGCGCGTTTCCAGAATCTGCATCAGAAACCCATCAGGCAGGGTCCGGTCCGCCTCTTTCGCCGGTCCACCAATCGCCGCCAGCAGCGCGTTGGCGCGGGACTCGGGGTGTACGAGAATCGCCTTGGCATCATTAAGTTCCGCAGAGCGTTGCGACGCCTCGTTCTCATCGCCCATCAAGTCTGGATGGCAAAGGGCCGACCGTGCCAAATAGGCATTTTCGATAGCCTGGCTCGACAGTTCGAAACTGCGGGGAAGTCCCAGGATGGCAAATGGATCAGGCATTGCGAAGTATTGAGTCCAAATTCAGAAACACGGGCGGGTATCGAGGCGATACACTAGCAGAACCGTATGACAAAACACATCGGCATAGTGGGCGTGAGTCCCGAAGGCGCAGCGATTTTCTACCGCCAGTTATCGCGTCAATGCGATCGACTTCTTGGGCCAAGCGACCACCCGCGCGTAAGCCTTCATGCCGAGCCAATCGAAGACTATCTGATAGCCATTCGCAAACACGATTGGCTCGCGGTTGGCCGCCTTCTGCGGCGGTCTGCCGAGGTTCTGGCCAAATGTGGGTGCGAGGTCGTAACAACCCCTGACAATGCAGTGCAACATGGCGTCCATATTGCCGCATCAGGTTCTCCCATCCCATGGATCACCATGACCGATCTGGTCGCGGGTGCGATCGAAGCCGACAAACGCAAGCGGATCGGAATTCTGGGGACAAAATGGGTGACAACCGGCGCAAGTTACCAAACCGCGCTAGGACTGAAAGGCATCGAGGTCTACGCCCCTGAATCTGATGATGCCGATTCGCTCCATCGCATTATTGTTGAAGAACTCCTCCACGGCGAAATCCGTCCCGAATCGCGCCAAGCCGTGATCGGAATCATCCATCGTATGAAACTGCGCGAATGCGATGGCGTCGTGCTTGCATGCAGCGAAGCACCCATGCTGGTCACACGCGAAAACTCGCCACTCCCGGTGTATGACGCCGGCGATATTCTCGCCGAAGGTACTATCCGCCGCGTACGAGCCTAATAGTCATTTCTTCGGTGCGTCTTTGGAAGCCGGAGCGGCGACCGGTGCTGCCGCGGCGGGTTCAGGGGCTTTTTCGCCCACTGGCTTTTCGAAACTGACTTTCCGCTCTGTGTTCGCTTCAACAGTCTTGAACGCAGAGATAATCTCCATGTCCCCCAACTTCTGAACAAATTTCGCAGGCGTCTTCACGCCCGCAACATCGCGGTAATCTTCAAAAATCGTCAAAAGGAACTGCTTCGTTGGCTTGCCATCCGCCGCTGGTGGGCCATCAACAGTTTCGCGTACTCCAAGTTCCAGCCAGGTCTTGGGGTCAAAGAAAATTGAACGGGCAGTACCGCCAATCGTCTTGCAACTCACTTCCAATGCCGCCTTGCCTTCGAATGTCGTATCACCAACGGTCTTGACATCGGTATAGCGAGTCTTCCATTCCAGGTCGCCATACATCAGCGCCGAATCGATGACGCTAGCAGCTTCGGCGCCGGTGAGAACTTTGACAACACCATTGGCATCAACAGACCACGCGTCCTTCCCGTCATAGCCCTGTGCAAACGTCCCTTGCCCAAGCGTCTCAACTTCTGCATAACTCAAGTTTGGAGCCTTCTGCCACGCAGTCATTCGAGAAATTGACTTTGCTCTCTTGTTCTCCATCGTGCCATCAAAGTACCGCGTGTTTACCGCGCGAATGGCCTGCTCGCCACCAATGGCCTTGACATAATCCTCAAAAACCTTTTCTGGCGCGGGAGGTGCCGCCAACGTGGACAAAGTCGTAAGGCTTGCTGCGAGAACTGTGGCGGTTTTGAAAAGAAATGAGGGCATGAGGTACTCCTGTTGGATGGGTATACGAGAAATGCTGCAAGGTGTTCGGTGTTATCGGTAGATCGCCGCAGAGGGGTTAGGAGAGCATTGGGGCAGACGGTTGAGGGAAGCGCTCCAGCTGTTATAGGACTGCCGCGAAATGCTGTCAACATAGCAAATGGGATTGGTGGCAGTCGGGCCCACAGGAATCCGGTATCAACGGCTTACAATAAGCACAATATTGAAAATCACGGAGACAATCAGCAGCGCGCCGAGCAACCAGATGAGCCAGGGGCGAACCGAGTGAGCGTTTGCAACGCCTTGATCGCTTGCGAGTTCGGCGGGGGCGGCGGCTTCTGCTTGAGCCAGCCCCGCAAGATCGGCACCCTTGAAATCTTTGTGAGCAAGTGGTGGCGACTTGCCCTCTCGCACGAACTTTAGATCCAGGATAATGTCGCGGCAATTTTGGTATCTCGCGGCGGGATCTTTTGCCATCATCATTTCAATGGCTTCAGAAATGCCAGCGGAAAGTCGCGAGTTAATGTGATCGGGAGCGACAAGCTCGGCCTTC
>SXOY01000231.1 GCA_005776545.1 Planctomycetia bacterium
GGTCAAGGGAATGGGCGGAGCGATGGACCTGGTTGCGGGCGTCAAACGAGTTGTTGTGACCATGGAGCATATTTCCAAGAATGGAACGAGCAAAATTGTGCCGGCGTGTACGCTGCCGCTAACGGGCAAACGGTGCGTGGATATGGTGATTACTGAGTTATGCGTGCTTGAGATGGATGCGAATCGGCGGCGATTTGTGTTGAAGGAAGTAGCGCCGGGGACGACTGTCGACGAAGTGAAGGCCAAGACCGCAGCACAGATTGTGATTCCCGATAGTGTCGTCACGGTCGCAACTACCTAAGCCATTTGTACAAAGGGGAGTTTCTTGGCATTTACGAGTCAGAATTCGCACGGTCGCCTCACATGCCCGAAAGATCAGGGCCAGATGCTGCATGCAGATGCCGGCGGTATCTGGGTGGAACGCTGCGACTGCTGCGGCGGAATCTGGCTTGATTGCGGCGAACTTGATCGCCTGTTGAAAGATAAGACTGCTGTAAAACAAGTAGATACCGGGACGGCCCTGACGCTTCGGAGATTCTCGCTGGCAACTGTCGGCACTCGCAAATGTCCACGCGATGGCTCTGTGCTTACTACCTTGCGTCATCCAGAGCAAGGTCACATTGAAATAGATCGGTGTCCATCATGTCTTGGAGTGTTCCTCGATGCCGGCGAACTTAAAGATCTCGCTGATTTCACACTCAGTGAACGCATGCGTGCATTGATCGGATAGGCACGCATGAAGTGGTTTGATACCCATCTTGATCTTGCATGTATTGCACTTTGTGGCCGCGATATGAGGGCGATTGACCCTGCGGCGGCGGGCGGTGCCGACCTTCCCGGTGGCATTACATTTCCATCGCTGAGTGCTGGGAATGTCCAAGCGTGCCTGGGGACCATTTTCATTGAGCCAGATGGTGCGCCACCGGTGATCGCATACAAGAGCGGCGATGCCAACTCTGCGCATCGGGCCGCAAAATCGCAGCTTGAACTTTACCAGTACTGGAAAGGCCAAGGCCTGATTCGATTGATGAGCAATCCAAAAGAAGGGCGAGCGGTGGCCCCACTTCTGGGAATACTGGTAGAAGGCGCCGATGGAATTATTTCTCCAGACGACCTCTCCTGGTGGGTCGAGCGTGGCGTCGTCGCAATTGGGCTGGCCTGGGCCAAGCAAACTCGCTATGCAGGCGGCAACACTACTCAGAATGGACTCACAGATTTGGGTCGCCAATTAGTGAAAGAAATGGACCGTCTCAAGGTTGTCCACGATGCATCGCACCTTTCCGATGCTTCTTTGGCTGAACTTTTTTCGCTTTCTGACAAGCCTGTTATTGCAAGCCATTCCAATTGTCGAGCGATCATTGATCTTCCCGGAGAAGAGCCTCGCCAGAGGCATCTCACCGATGCGTCAATTCGTGAAATCGCCCGCCGCGGCGGCGTGATCGGCGTAAACCTCTTCAGCATGTTCATCATTCCAGGCGGCAAAAAAGACCGGCGTGCGACAGTTGATGAATGGTGCGAACATGTTGATCACATCTGTGCAATCGTGGGAGATCGCAAACATGTCGGGCTTGGATCTGATGCCGATGGCGGTTTTTCATGCTTGAAGCAGCCGGAAGGAATCAACTGCCCGTCAGATTATCACAAGCTGCTCGAAGGCCTTGCGCGACGCGGATGGACCGCGCCAGAGCTACATGATTTCGCCTGGAACAACTGGGCAAGTTTCTGGAAAGTGAACGCCTGAAAAAGCAAGCGACCCCGACCACTCCTCTGGTCAGGGTTGCTCGCGAGGTGATGAACTGGTTACGCGGCGGTTATGCAGCGCGATTCTTGAGTTTTGCCGGAGTTGCGATTTTGGTGGTGGTTGCGGTGACTTTCGTTGGCTTGATCTTTCCGACAGTGCGTTGTTCCGGAATTGCCCGAACTTCTTCGCCAGCAGCGAGCATTTCCACAAGGTCAAGCGGATCAGTGGCCCATAGATCAGCGCCGATTTCTTCAGCGAGACCGCTGGCACGATTGAACACGCCGCCACCGACGACAATCTGAGTGCCGCCAGCTGCGCCGATCTCGCGGAGATTATCAATGACATGGCGCACGCCAGGAAGGTCGCTGGCCGCTGAGCAGAACATCAAAAGCACATCAGGCTTTGATTCCTGCACATGAGAGAGAATTTCATCTGGAGACACGCCGCCACCCATGAACCGCACTCGATAGCCTGAATCTTCGAGCAGATCGACCGCCATCTGAGCTCCAAGCTCTTCTGATTGGCTGGTTCCACACGCCGCCAGCACTGTGCGGCCACTGGTGCCGTTCGAGAGATTGAGCGTCACAGAGGCTTGATCAATGAGTGTGCGAAGAAGGCGAGTCGAGAGGTGATAGCTCATACTGGTGAGCTGGTCAGCACGCCAGAGCTTCTCAATTGATTCGTATGTTGGCCAGAACAGGTCAGTCATGATGACGCGGGGATTGACCCCCTGTTCGCGGCATTCATTGAGTATGCCACGGGCTGCCGGGCGATCGCCGGTGACGAGTGATTCAAAGAAACGTTCCTGAATGATCTGCTGGAGAGTTGCCATTGATTGAGGCTCCAAAGTCTGAAAGTTGTTGCGACGAAATGCTCCGCTTCTCGCCTTCACAGGATTTCGAATAAGGTCTCGCGAGTCCTTCGCAAGCTCACCAAGATTTCGGTCTCTCCTCCGCCGCTGATATTCCTCGTCGGGCGGCGGAAGCGGGACTGATGCCTCGGTGGTACTGCTATCGGAGTCCACCCCCAGTTCTGCAAGAAAGCAAGGGAGGGGTCGGAATTCCAGATGAGATGATTCAAAGGACCTATAACTTTCGCGCAACTTCAGCCCAAAACCAAAAGTTATAGGACTAATTTTCTCAAAGCGTGAAAGTTATGGGACGGTTTTCGTCCATCCGCCGATAATAACAGTGTTTTTGATATCGGTCCTATAACTACACCTAGTCAAACGAACGTCTCAAATCCCCCATCAAGGGGTCTATTCCCCTGAATGAATGTAATCTAACACTCCAACATAATCTCAGATGTGAGTGAATTTGTCGCAACGCCAAAGGACGGTGTGCAATCCCAGATGCCCCATTCGGGGTGTTCTGCTCGACTGCTCGGCACAAATATCGCTGGAACCACTGGATTCCCCAGTGGTCTGAATTCGCTTGAAACCTCTCCGTTATTCCACGCAACGAAGGCAAATTCTCACACTCCTGTTCATTTCCGCCGCCGTTGCAATAGCAGTTGCTGCAACGTCTGCCTTTCGAATCGGTTTTGGGTGGGGCGGCACTCACATGGTGTCGGTGTGCCACGGCGGCGTGTTTTACGTCCAAACTCCCTTCCCAGAGCTACATATTGGCCCGTTCCTTCGCTCAGATTCGGTGTATCTCGATTGGACCTTCGAAGCCGGAGATGTGCCGGGGCTTTCCAAATACATCTTTCTACCCTTATGGCCTCTCGTATTACTCCCACTTTTGGGGGCAGGAGTCCTCGCCCTGCGTGCATACCGGCAGAAGCAGTGGCAATGCAGCGCCTGTCGATATGACCTGCGCGGCATCACAGACACCAAATGCCCGGAGTGCGGATTGCTCATCCAAGCATTCACCACATCCACCCGTCAATAATGACCACCGCTTAAAGAACAGGAAGCGTCAGCGCCCTGTTGAGAACCCAACCACCTGCTTGCCACTGGGTTCAAGCATGCGCAAAACTTCACGCCGCATATCCGCCCGCCAGTTCTGCAAGTAATAGAACCGTCCAACCATCGTTTCCGCGGCGGCATCCCAGTCATTGGTACTCTCGCGATCGCTCAGGATCATCGAATCAATATAACTACTTCCACCCCGTCCGTCAAGACCTGCCGCATGCTGCACGAAGCGTTCTTTGGCATTGGTGTCAATCGTGCCGCTGGAAACGCGGAAAGTGTTCACAATCCGTCAGCGATCCAAATCACTTGCGATCAATGTTCTCGTCAGATGCCCGATGTCGCTCAAGAGCGGCCTCGATAAGTGCGGGCGCAAGACGAAAGTCCTCAGGAAGGTGCGCCAGTACCACGTCGAGCTTACAGAATCCTCTGGCCGAGAACAACTCCAAGAGCCCCAGCGTGCCAATCGTCTTGATTCCGGCCTGCTCCGCATGTCGCCGCGCCTTCGCATCATCAGCAAGAAGTCGGTCCGCCTTCAGCTCTTGTGCAAGTGCGATTGCTTGACGCTCCCCTTTGCCCGCGCGCCCGCCTTCATCCTGCACTTTCGGTGTCCTGACCTCAAGCCACGCAGGAGACGATTCGATCCAATCACGTACCACTGCGGGGGTTGAGGCCCGAGTGAGTTCGTCACGGACTGCGGGAGGAATGATGACTTTCCCGTATAGCGTCGCCAGAGAATCAACAAGCCCGATTCGAGCCAGCACATTCAGCGGCGTTGCATCTGATACAACGATCACCGTTTGGACTCAGGAAAATCTTCTGCCAGAGTTCGCCGATCCGCTTTCAAGTCCTCAATCGTGTAATTCAGCGGCACACCGTGCTTACTGAGCCAAGCGAGTGCTTCAAGAGAGGTTTCAAGTCCAAGTAATTCCGCGACTTCGCCAGCACTGAGACGCCCGGCACGATAGCTTTCGACCAGCAACCCATCAAATGCCGCTTGATCCAGCCGATTGCCCCATGCAGCTCGCAGCGTCTTCTCTTGCTCAAATGGGATGTTGATGCTGATTGCCATTGCAAGATCCTCTCAGAGTAGTGTATCACAACTGTCAAACAAAGGGAAAAGGGCAGGGAGAACCCTCGCGTGCAACGGGTTCTCTGGAGCCGGCTCAATGCAACCACCACATGTATCCGTCAACATAGATTACCGCTAAAAGAACAGGAAGCGTCAGCGCCCTGTTGAGAACTCAACCGCCAACCGCCACCGAGATCGAACGCTGCCACTTTCTGCTTTCCCCACTCAGCACTCATCGCTCAGCACTCTCCTAAGCCTTCCATTCCCTCACTAAGTCACTCTGCCACTTCGTCACTTCTTCCTCTTTCAGCACTCAATCCCCTCGCATGTGATCTACAACGTCCGTGCTTCAAATTCCGGCGCCTCGCCCGAGAGCACACGCCACACATCGCGCACCACCCAGCTCATTTCCCGTTGCGCACTGATCGTGCACGATGCCAGGTGCGGAAGCAATCGAGCGTTTGCCAGGCCCAGGAGCGGGTTGTCCGCAGTAATCGGTTCTGGTTCATGCACATCCAGAATCCCCCGGGCTTTGGGATGTTCAGTCAGGAATCGCGCAAGAGCATGAGTATCAACCACCATGCCGCGAGATGTGTTGATAAACGTCACATCCGGCTTCATGCGCCCAAAGGCGAACGAATCA
>SXOY01000232.1 GCA_005776545.1 Planctomycetia bacterium
CCATCTTCGATCGGGCCGCGTAAGCGAGTGGTTTTCAGCGAGGTCCTTTGCACAACCATGGCGCAGAGCGGAAACAACTTGCACGCGGCGAGTTCAGGTAGTCCCACTAGCTTGGGAGTTTCTCCTGACTTGCCGTTCTTCACGGGGTTTCCCGGAAGCGTGCCCAGCGGTGAGCAAAAGTAATAGGTGCTGAATGCGGCGGCGAGATGCGAGGACTGTGCGGTGTTGACCAGTGTTTCAAAGGCGGTGGGGGCGAGCGAATCACGCGGGTCGAGTATCGAGATAAACTCGCCGCGTGCACGGTCTAATCCGAGGTTGATCGCACTAAAGGCTGCAAGGCCAGGCGCGTGTACGAATTGGAAACGACTGTCGCTGCCAATACGTTGCAGATCCGACTCTGACAGCGGCTCGCCCGTGATCAGTACTTCCAAGTTGGTGAGTGATTGCGATCGAAGTGCATCAATCGCGCGAGCCCGAGTTGAGTTGGCAGTTGATGGAATGATGACCGAGACTGCGGGCGAGGCGGGTTCGCGCATAGATGCCCATGTATCGACCGAACTGATCCGAGCCGTTGAAAACCCAAAACCACAAAAGGCCCGCCATTGGCGAGCCTTTTATGAATTGACGAGGACTCTTATTTGGTATCAGCCCTTAATGGCGCTGACGCGGACTTTGGAGTACTTTTGGCGGTGGCCGGTCTTCTTCTTCCAGGCCTTCTTTTCGCGGAACTTCTGGACGAAGATTTTGTCGCCCTTCACTTCGGCTTCGAGGACGGTGAGTTCGACGGTTGCGCCTGCGACGTAGGGGAGGCCGAGCTTGGCTGTGCCGCCTTCGGTGCCGACGACGAGGATCTTGTCCACTTTGTAAGTCGATCCGACTTTGGCTTCGCCGCCTTCGAGGAGGTCGACGAGGATTTCCTGACCTTCGACGACCTTGCGCTGGCCGCCGGATTCTTCGATTACTGCGTACATTTCGAGGCTCCGAGCTGTGTCCACGCGGGTCTGTCGGGGGGTAGAGAGGGCTCTACCGGCTTTGATCCCGGTCCGCAATGGGCCGAGATGATAGCAGGGGGATAGCGACTTCGCCAGTTTTGGCGGCGACATCCAATCAAAATACGAACAACAAGCACTTTTCCTACCTAATTCACTAAAAACCGGCATTGATCAGGCAAAATTCCCTCTATAAGTCAGGGTTGACCACGCCCATGATGGCATGTTCAGAGTGTTCTTTCTACCAACATAAAGGAGCAAGCCATGAGAAAGAATCACATCATCTTCGCCGCATCTTATCTGCTCGCACAAGCCTCATTTGGTCAGGTCACCCCCTGCGATATCCAGGTGATCAACCGCGGCTTTGAAGACCCGGTGCTGGCCGATGAGCAATATTCCTATTTCATTCCGGGTTGGATTGTGATGGGTGATGCGGGAGCATTTAACCCCGATCAAAAGTCCTATCCGGGTGGCTTGGTTGTAGACGGAAGCAACTGCGGCTATGTCTCCTGCTGTGCTGGTGGGCGCACGCCGGGAATCATGACTCAGACCTTCCCGACACTGCTCACTCCCAACACCACATATGAGCTTGCTCTCGATATCGGACAGCGGCTGGAAACGCCATGGGCCAACTTCCGTCTGCAGCTCATCGGGGGATCAACGGTGCTCATTGATTCGTTGATTGACACGCCGCCAATGCCGGGCACTTTTGACAAGAGGATTTTCCAATTCAACTGTCCGCCGCTGCACCCGGCGGCAGGAACACGTCTCCAGATTCGCATGTCGCACGAGGGGGCCATTGAACACCAGGCCAATTTTGATGCGCTCGTGCTTACAGCGCAGTCAAATTGTGTGAGTATCTGCACACAGCCCGCGCCGGTGCAAACCTGCCACGGTGTGACAACTGTGTTCAAAGCGATGCACTCTGGGGTGGGTCCATTTACGTACAAATGGAGCAAAGACAATGTGGAATTGACAGATGGCTACACCGAGTGGGGATCAATCATCGTTGGCGCTGACACTCACTATCTCACAATTTACAACGTGCACACGCCCGATGACGGCGCATATGCGCTCACGATTGCAAATGACTGCGGCGAAATGAAAACGCAGGATGCAACACTCCTGGTCTGCCCAGCGGATTTCAACTGTGATGCCACCGTTGACTTCTTCGACTATCTGGACTTCGTGGATGCGTTTGCCATGAACGTGATCGCTGCAGACTGGAACGAAGACGGAACGATCGACTTCTTTGACTACCTGGACTTCGTTGACCGTTACGCGACAGGCTGCTGATGTCTTGGAGTGGAGGTCCAGGCGGGGTGGTAAACACCTGCCCGTCCGGGCTTAAGAGAGGCCCCGGCTTTGAGTCGGGGCTTTTTTACTTCCTACTCCTCCAGCCCAAACGCTTCGGGCACGATCTTTCTTGCGCGCTCGCGCATCAGCGCCTGAACCTGCACATCGCTGTCCATGCTCAACGCCTGCCGCGCAAGGCGGCGGCATGTTTCGATTTTCACACTGCGAATCAGTCGTTTCATCTGTGGGATCGTTGAACTAGTGCTCGAGAGTGTTCGCAGGCCCAGGCCCATCAACAGCAGCGCAAACTCAAGATCGGCCGCGCTCTCGCCGCAGCAGGAGAGTGGAATGTTGCGGCGTTTTGCCACGCGCGCCACATCGCGGATCAATCGGATGACAGCAGGGTGGAACGGGTTGTAGAGATGCGCCACGCGCTCGTTGGTTCGATCGACTGCCAATGTGTACTGCACCAGGTCGTTGGTGCCGATTGAAAAGAAATCTGCTTCGTGTGCGAACGTGTCCGCCATCAATGCGGCACTGGGCACTTCGACCATCATGCCGACTTTGATTTTGGAGTCGAATGCGTGGCCCTCTTCGGCAAGATCTTCCATCACATCGTTGAACAGATACTTGGCCTGCCTGAATTCGCTGGTACTGGTGATCAACGGGAACATCACCTTGATCTGACCCTTTGTGCACGTTTTCAAGCCGCTGGCACGCAAGATTGCCCGCAACTGCCGCTTGAAACTCGCGTGGTTTTTCAGGCTGTACCGGATCGAGCGCAAGCCCAGAAACGGATTTCGCTCAGGAATTTCCGTCCGGCTCTGCGTGTATTTGTCTGCGCCAAGATCAAGCGTGCGGATCGTCAGCGGCCGCCCTTTGAGCAGTTCCAGGCACTGTTTGTACGCCGCGAAATGCTCGCCTTCGGTTGCATCGGTACCTTTGGTCAAGACCAGGAATTCGGTGCGATAGAGTCCGATTCCCACGCCGCCATCATCAATTACTTTCTTGACTTCTTCAGGAAACTCGATGTTTCCCAGCAGCTCAATCGCGACGCCATCCTGTGTCACCGCGGGCAAGTCGCTGAGTTCGTTGAGCGTGATCTGGTAGTTTTTCTTTTGCTCAAGATATTCTAAGGTCTTGGCCACCTGCGCTTCAGATGGATGCAGGATCACTTCGCCATGATCACCATCGAGAATAGCAAGCGTCCACTCCGCGCCGCTCTGAGCAACTTCTGCCGCGAGGCTGCCGCACCCAACAACTGCGGGCAATCCCAATGCTCGCGCCACACTCGCCGTGTGGCTGGTTCTGCCACCAAGATCTGTAGCAAAACCAAGCACTTTCTTGCGATCAAAACCAGCGCATTGGCTGGGCGTCAAATCTCTGGCAACGAGAATCACTTCATGATTGAGTTCTTTGAGGCGAGTATCTTGCTCGCCCTGCAACTCGCGCACCAGCCGCGTCGCAAGGTCATCGATGTCGTTCACCTTGGTGGCAAAAACCGAGTCGGTCTTGGTTCGAAATGCCGACGCCAATTGCCCCAGCGTCGCGCTCACCGCAAACTCAGCGCAGACCTTGTCGGTCTCGATCATCTTTCGCATCGGGTTCAACAGCGACTTGTCCTGCAGCATTCCCTTGTGAAACAAGAAGATCTTCGCCGCCTCTTTCCCCATTTCCTTCTCGGCCTGCGCATAAATCTTCTGCAAATCCTCAAGGCTCGACTTCACCGCCGCATCAAACCGTGCAAGCTCTTCTTTCACCGCCGTTGCCGCGATAACTCGCCGCCCGACCAGGCCCGCTTCATCCGCCAGCAGATGGACCCGCGCAATAACTATTCCGGGCGAGACATTCAGCCCTTTGAGCACAATCGGAGGCGGTCCCTTCTCATCCTTACTCGGCTTTGTCGTCGGTTTGTTGGCCACGCGGCATCCTAGCTATCTTCCCATTCGCTCGCGACAAACTGAGATACTACCTACCGCACCCGCCGCCCCCGCCGCAAACATGCTACCATTCCCTCGTTCACTGCGGCACGATGTCGCCAAAGCGTTCCTCATGAACGCCCAAACAGACGCACATGTGCCGCCCTGAAATCCTCTAACGTCCTTTCGAAGCCCGCCGCTTTCTCGCGCCGGTTTCTGCTCTGATCCCAATTTGGCCCCAATTTGAGACCATGCTTCCGTACGCTCCACAGCCCTCAATGACACAGATTATCACAGGCATTCTCGAATGGCCTACCAGAGCCTCCGACCCTCAACTCGGGCGACTTCGCCAGGTCGCTGATGCAACCATCATCGCGCGCCCCGATGACCCGATCGTCCCGATCGAACTGGGTGAACGCTTCCACCTACGCGCAGGACTGCAAGTCACCGTCGAACTTGGAATGCGCCGCGTCTCGCCTCCAACTTCGCGAGTCACGCGTGTCGATCGCAATGCCCCTCGCTCAACCGTCATGGCGCCGATCGCCGAGCGGATTACCGCCATCGAGGGAAAAGATCCGCACACTTGGTTTGGACTCAAGCCTTTTGAAGACCTTACCTCCATCGACCCGCAACCGCGCCTCACGCTCGAGTATCCGGGTTGCCCCGCTTCCTGCCGCCTGATTGATCTCTTTTGCCCCATTGGCCGCGGCACGCGCGGGCTGATTGTCTCGCCGCCAAAGGCGGGCAAAACCACGCTCCTCAAAGACATCGCCATCGCACTGCTTCGCAATCATCGCGATATTGATCTCTACATGCTGTTAGTCGACGAACGCCCAGAAGAAGTGACCGACTTCACTCGCACCATCACCAAAGCCGCTGAAGAATTCCCCAGTGCTGAAAATCTCTCGCCCGCCCGCCGCGCACGCGTCATCGCCTCATCAAACGATCACGGTGTTGAGCGCCACCTGACCGTCAGCATCAACACCGTCGAGCGCTGCAAACGCCTTGTCGAAATGGGGCGCCACGTTGTGGTGCTGCTCGATTCCCTGACACGACTGGGCCGCGCGTTTAACACGTCCAATCAACACGCAACCGGTGGCCGCACGCTTACTGGCGGCATTGACTCGAAAGCACTCGAAGTCCCCAAGATGATTTTCGGTGCAGCCCGCAACGCCGAGGGTGTTGGCTCGCTCACCATCATCGCTACATGTCTGGTCGATACCGGCTCAGCGATGGACCAGGTGATCTTCGAAGAGTTCAAGGGAACCGGCAACTCTGAACTTGTGCTCGATCGCAAAGTCGCCGAACGCCGCCTCTTCCCCGCCATGAATCTCGCAGAAAGCGGCACACGCAAAGAAGACAAATTGCTCGCCGAGTCTGAACTCAAGACCATGACCGCCTTGCGTCGCAATCTCATTTCCATGCCCCCGCATCAGCAGATTGAACGCCTGCTCGCCGCAATGGAAAAATTCAAAACCAACGCCCAACTCATCGGCGGCTGAAACGAACTATCTATATCACGGATTTCCGCGACCCTGATTACGGGCCTTTGCTGCCGCAAATAATCCCGGCAGGCTCTGGCGATCACGCAATTGCACCGCTTGCAGATTTTCAACGCGGTATACAAGCAGTTGTTCGCTGCGAGAATCAAGCACCAGCAGCACATCTTCGCTGTCCACGCTTGCGGTCATGACGGTGTACCCGCCGGCGTTGCTTACCATGCCGCCGCGTCCGTGGGCCGCATCGCCAAACAACGGTTCGGTTGCCAGCACCATATTCGCGGCGTCAACTGCCGACGAATTCGTCCATCCCGCCAATCGCGAGAGCTGCAACAGGCACAGCCCGGAAAGTACAAACGCTGATGCCCACATCCAGCTGAATCCGCGTTGTTCATTATTCACGTTGTTCATGTGCGATCTCCTTTCAGCGAGTGGGGTTGAGCTTTGCATCCGTCTCAAGATTGCGATATCCAAGAACAGTCAGTTTCTTGGCGCTGTCCCATTTCAACGCGATCACTTCCTGGTTCGACGCATCTACAACAAAGATCGCATCAGAGGCCTGACCATTGGGTCGACCCGCGAGCATCGTGTATTCACCCCGCGCCCGCGCGGGCTGCGTGTTGCGACGAATGTTGTCGGGCACCAGCGTAATCGCCGCCAGCGCGATTAATAACACAACGTTCAGCACCACCCCGAAAGCGACGCGTCGGTTCTTCATTGCATCCTCATTTCAACAGATTCAATCCTGGTGGCCGCGCCGCGACGGAATCAACATCGCGCCAACGCCCGCCGCAATAATCACAATGACCAGCAGATAAAACACGATCAGCGTGGGTTTATCCTGGCTGCTTGGCACCGGTGGCACCAGCCGCTCTTCAGTCTTCGTTTTCGCGCCACTGCCCCCAACCTGCTGCGCTGCCGAAACAGCGGGCAACAACATCGCGGCGGCCATCAGCGCTACCAGTGTCTTCTTCATGCTCAAATCATACCGCCATCGCATCCGCCTGGATGCGATTCCGATTTCTTCCAAGTTCAGTCTTTTGTAGGGTATGGGTTGCGGCTTACGCGACCTGCTCGCAGACCTGATCGCCAAAATACGTTCCCACGCCGCGTGCTGCACGAATGACCGGTTCATCGCGGCGGACCTGCCGCTGCTTGCCCGCTGGTTCAGAAATATCGATATCGGTCAGTCGGTTATTCTGCATGGCCACCATCCGATTCCACTTGCCGCTGATCAGCAATTCCATCGCGTGGTGTCCAAACTGTGTCGAAAGCACACGGTCCGCTGGCACAGGCGTGCCGCCGCGCTGCACATGGCCCAGCACCACGCTTCGACTTTCCAGACCAGTTCGCTTTTCCAGTTCATCCGCAATCCAGCGGCCAATTCCACCCAGCCGCACCGGGTCGGGCGAAGTTGGATCGATGCGAGAAATCATCTGCTTGCCGCCTTCGATCATCGCGCCTTCAGCGACACACAAGATCGAGTGCTTGCGCCCCTTCTGCATGCGCTTCTGCAGGTGTCCTGCAATGGCATCAAGGTTGAACGGAATTTCGGGAATCAAAATCACGTGCGCTGCGCCTGCAACTCCGGCGTGCAACGCGATCCACCCGGCATTTCGACCCATCACTTCAACCACCATAATTCTGTGGTGGCTCGCCGCGGTGGTCCGCACTTTGTCAATCGCATCGGTCGCGGTTGCGACTGCCGTAGTGAATCCAAACGTAATTTCGGTCCCGACCAAATCGTTGTCAATGGTCTTGGGTACGCCGATGCACGGCACACCGGCCTGTGCGAAGTCGTTAGCGATTGTCAATGTGCCATCGCCGCCAATCACCACCATTGCATCGATCTGATGCGCGTGCAGCGTGTTCAGGCACAATTCGGTCATGTCGCGTGTGATCGGCATTCCCGCATTGTCTTTTCCGATCACTGCTTTCTTTGGATTGAACTTGTTGTTC
>SXOY01000233.1 GCA_005776545.1 Planctomycetia bacterium
CAATTCCTGAACACTGCCGCGATTTTCTCGCTGGTGGGTGGTGTGGCATATCTGGGCTTCAGTGCCGCCAAAAACCGCATCGCCGCGGAGATCTACGAGCAAAAACTGGGCACAATGGCGGCGGACTACAGCCAGGTCCGAAGCATGTACAACCAGGCAGTGAGTAAGACCGCAGTGACCGAACTTGTCGCGGCGGGTACGAAACTCTCGGTGCGCGTGCGAACGGTCGCGGGCCTGGTGAAAGAGATCGAAACGCCGTTTGACCCGAGCCAGGAGATATATGTAGATTACGTGGTGCTGGATGGAAGGTTGTGGATTCGTCGCGTCTTTGATTCCAAGACGCCGCCAGATAAGGGACTGGTGATTGACTCGGCCATGGCCAATGTGGATTGGAAAGACCAGCCTGAACCGGCGGTGGGCAAAGCGGTATATAGAAGTCTGAGCGATGGCCGCTGGGTGGTGACCGTGACCGGCGAAGGCGCATTGGGACTCGTAAAGGCCGAAGGATCACCGGAACTTGTGGTCGGCCCACAGGTTCAGGAGCACAAAACGATCCAGGAAGACGCCGCCAGAGAAGCGGGGGCAGTGACGCCGGGCGATGTCTGGCGCTGGATTCGCAAATAGACTCGTAAGCAGGTCAATCCGGGTTTTGTCCCAAAGCGATCCTACCCTTGGTCCCGTTCTTGCCAGGAGGATTGTTTCTATGTCTACTGCCGCCCCAAAATCGATGGATGCCATTATGTCGCTGTGCAAGCGGCGTGGTTTTGTGTACCAAGCCAGCGAAATCTACGGAGGCATCAACGGCTTCTGGGACTATGGCCCGCTGGGCGCACAACTCAAAAAGAACTTGCGGGAGGCTTGGTGGCAGGACATGATCATGAATCCCGCTTGGGGCCAAAAGGGTCCAAACGGCCAGCGAGTGAAGTGCGTGCCGGTAGAGACGTGCATCATTCAGCATCCCAAAGTCTGGGAAGCGAGCGGACACGTTGGCGGATTCAATGATCCGATGGTCGATTGCAAGGAAACCAAAGGTCGCTATCGCTACGACCACGTGATGGTGTATGTTCCGGAAGCGGGCGAAGCTGGAGACAAGCCGATTTTTGCATATGTTGGCGATCAGCCCAGCGAAAGCAAGCAGAAGAAAAAAGCCGAAAAGACTTTCGGAGCAATCAAGAGTGTGCCGCTTTCGACCATTCCGCAGCCGTGGGCGCGTGTCATGGGACCTGATGCTGAGAAGCCGGGCTCATTGACCGAGCCTCGCATGTTTAATCTAATGTTTGACACGATCACAGGTGCAATTCGCGATGAGTCAAACAAAGTGTACTTGCGTCCTGAAACGGCGCAAGGAATTTTCGTCCAGTTCAAGAACGTCGTTGACACCACTCGCGTCAGAGTCCCTTTCGGAATCGGCAACACCGGTAAGAGCTTCCGCAACGAAGTCACTCCCCGCAACTTCACGTTCCGCTCGCGAGAGTTTGAACAAGCCGAGCTTGAGTTCTTCTGTCATCCTGATGAAAGTGTGGCCTGGTACAAGTTCTGGCGTGATTTCCGTATGGATTGGTGGAAGTCGATCGGGCTTGCTGGCGAAAACCTCATTTTGCGCGAGCACGAGAAGGATGAACTTTCGCACTATTCGCAGGGCACCAGCGATGTTGAATATCGCTTCCCCTTCACTTCGCCCGGTTTCGGCGAGCTTGAGGGCATCGCCCATCGCGGCAACTACGACCTCACGCAGCACCAAAAAGTCAGTGGTGCCAAGCTCGAGTACAACGACACCGATCGCGGCGAGATTCTGCCAAATGGCGGGCGTCGTGGCGAGCGCTATCTGCCGCATTGCATTGAGCCAGCGGCGGGGCTTGATCGCGGCGTTCTCGCACTTCTCTGCGAAGGCTACACCAAAGATGAATCACGGCCAAGTCCGGAATTCATGAAGCTCCATCCGCGACTTGCTCCAATCAAGGCAGCAATCTTCCCGCTTGTCGCCAAGGACGGAATGCCGGAAATCGCTGAGACGCTGCACGCGGAATTGAACGCGAAGTTCTGGCGTCTGGGCGCTGTCGAAATGGATGAGAAACAGTCCATCGGCAAACGCTACGCCCGCATGGATGAAGCTGGCTGCCCGTGGTGTTTCACAGTCGATGGCGAAACGGCCAAAGACCAGACGGTGACCGCGCGCAATCGTGATACCGGGCAACAGACGCGTATCAATATCAGCAAGGTGAGCGAGTTTGTGGCCAATTCGATTGGCGGATGATGTGAGATAAGTTGCGATGGCGGACCAACCGATCGTTTTTCTTCCAGGCTTAGGGGCCGATGAACGGCTGTTTGTGTCTCAGCGTTCGCGGTTTCCCTCGCTGGTTGTGCCGCGTTGGATCGAGCCGCGCCAAAGCGAGAAACTGCACGATTACGCCGCACGAATGGCCGCGACTATTGAGCCACGCGACAACATGATTCTCGGCGGCGTTTCCATGGGCGGCATGGTTGCTCAAGAGATCGCACACATCCTCAAGCCTCGCGCGTTGGTGCTGATCGCAACCTGTCAGCAACCAGCGGAACTGGCATCCTGGATACGTCCGTTTGTCGCGATGGAGCGGTTCACTCCATCGTTTCTGGTTGACAACATGAAGAAGTTCGCCGAGTACGGAATGCCCACCATGGGTGTCTATGAGGCCGCACACAAAGCGGTATTGCTGGAAATTGCACGCGATGTTCCCATCAGTTTCGCACGCTGGGCTGCCGGTGCGATCCTCGAGTGGCGTGGTGCGCCCGCCGCGACGTGTCCAGTCCTGCGAATTCATGGGCGCAGAGACCTGATGATCAGGTGTCCCAGGATTTCAACTCCATCTCCGTCCGCTCCCCAATGTGTGCGGATTGCTGGCGCTGGCCACCTGCTAAATCTCACCCACGCAGATGCGGTGAATGATTCGATCGCTTCGTGGATAGCGAAATTTCAATAGGTGTCTATTCCCCACATGATTTGGGGATGATCCAGACATGACTTGTGGAAACTTCGTCTACCGATCGAATCGAAAGTGCGAAAATAGGATTGCAGTGATAATCCCGAATCTGCTATAGTTGGAAAGCCATGCGTGAACTGCCGCGATCAAAGTCAAAGCTGGGGACTGTGTTACCTGTAAAGGCAGATGCTCCCATTGAGGTTGATCCGTTCGGCGCATCATTTTCATTTGCCGATGCGTTGCGGTTTTTAGATGCGCGTGTGAACTTTGAACGAGTTCGCCACGACAAACTCCCGCCGCAAGTCTTCAAACTCGATCGCATGCAGGCACTGATGAAGGCACTGGGAAACCCCGAGGGTTCGCTCGACTGCGTCCACGTCGCGGGAACCAAAGGCAAAGGCTCAACGGTCGAGATGATCGCCGCATCTCTGGCCGGGTGCGGACATGCGATTGGTGTGTATCTCAGTCCGCATGTGGTGAATGTGCGTGAGCGCATCCGCGTCGGCAACGAGATGATCTCCGAAGCTGCGTTTGCGCGGCTGGTGACGAGAATCTGGAAAAGTGCACAGTCGATTATTCCTGAGCACGGCGAGCCAACGTATTTTGAAATCCTGACAGCGATGGCGTTCTGTCACTTTGCCGACGAAGCGGTTGACTTGGCCGTCATCGAAGTCGGGCTGGGTGGGCGGCTTGATGCAACCAATGTCCTCAAACCGCTTGTCAGCGTTATCACCGCAATCCAAATGGAGCACGCCGACATTCTCGGTGATACGCTCGCCAAGATTGCTCGCGAAAAGGCAGGCATTCTTAAGCCTGGCGTTCCAGCAGTTACGATCCCACAGACTCCAGAAGTGCTGGATGCTCTGCGTGCGGCGGCAACCGAAGCCGGAACCACGCTTCAAGTCGTCGGCGAGACCCTTGATTTTTCCTATCGACTCGACAGCACTCCAGAACTCGGTCCACACGCACGCGTGTTGTTGTTAACTGCCAATTCAACTTTCGAACATTTCGCCGTGCCGCTGAAAGGCGAGCATCAGGCGTTGAACTGTGGCCTCGCGCTTGCGGCGATTGATGTGTTGCGTCAAAAAGGCATTGAGGCGCCGGAAATCAAAGTCGCCGCCGGATTGGCCAAAACTGTCAACAACGCCCGGTTTGAACAAATTTCAGATCGACCTCGGATCATAGTTGATGGAGCACACACGCCCGAGTCAATCGAAGGCGTGATTCGGTCCATCACGATTCACCTGCGAGTCGATTCCACAATTATCGTGTTTGGGTGTGCCGCCGACAAAGATGTAGTGGGCATGTTGCGGCAACTGGCGCGGGGCGCCGACAAAGTGATTTTCACCAAAGCCGGTTTGAGCGCGAGAGCCGCCGAACCGCGGGATCTTGCACGAAAATTCGAGTCTATCAGCGGGCATATGGCACAGACCGCCCCAAGCGTCAAAGATGCGATCGATATGGCGCGACGTGCCGCATCTCGCGAAGATCTGATTCTGGTGACTGGCTCCTTCGTTGTCGCAGGCGAAGCCAAAAAACTTGCTTCTCAAGGCGTTTGGCGGCAATGAATCTGGAGTGTCGCAGATGAAGCGGACGCATCTGTTAGGAATCCTGGCCACCGCGACCTGCACCGGCGCTGCACTTTCTCAGGAATCCAGGACGACTGACACTCCTCCGATCACAGTTCCGAAGGCGCCCGCGAAACCAGTCAAGCCCGCAACACCTGACGATCTGCTTCTCGCACAATTGTCTTCGCTGCAAGTGCGATTGAAAGACAACGGCAATTTTGAATTGGAGCGGCCGCGGTTGCAGCAACTTTGGCATTGGGTTCTTGCCTGGAAGCCGGTGGCAGAAGCCGATCTCTACCGCTCGATCTTTACAACACTTCGGTGCATGGAGTTCGCAGGAACGTGCGAAGGACCAACGCGGCAAGCGGGCTGGAAGCTGCTAAATACGCATCCGGATTTTGCTTCTGCGGCGGCGTTTGTGTGGCATCCCAAGAAAGACCAGATTCCGGAAGCTCTCGCGCTGGGATTGACCCTCGAAAAGAAACGGCCCAAAGACTTTGAGAAATTCGCAAATCTGGCGGCGGCCATGTGCGCAGTGCGAGATCGGCCGCTGGCAATGCAACTGAATGAAAATGTGGTTCAGGCTCCGCCCGCCACAGACCTCTTCGAGTTTTTCGTGGCAACAAACGGAGGCGGTGCCTGGCCAGTGAACTCCACGCCTCCGGAACTTCTGGTCTTTGTGGTCGATGCCGCGGCATCGGTCGATGAACTTGCCTGGGCGCAGTCGCGGTATTTCAAAGATGCAATGGTGGGCAATCGCTATCAGGAAATAAATTACGACATCAATCACTTCACGATGGGAACACCAAAAAAAATCAGTGAGGAAGGCGCGTTCAATCTTCCCAATATCAAGCGGTGGGGCGGCGTATGTGTCGACCAGGCATACTTCGCCAGCGAAGTCGGAAAGGCGATTGGAATTCCCTCCGTGTATGTGACCGCCGAAGGAACTGATGTCGGGCATGCCTGGGTGGGCTTCTTGCGTGCTCAGGGCGGACGAATTCTCTGGGATTTCTCCGCAGGCAGGCACGACGAATACAAGCGCATCCGCGGCGAAATCGTGAACCCCCAATTTGGCGGCGTCATGAGCGATGGCGAAATTGCAGTATTGACCGAAGCCCTGACCTTGAACGAATCTGTGCGAAGAAAGGCCGCAGCTCTTGCTGAGGGCGCCGTAGAAATGCGCGAGGCACGTCGCAGGAAAATAGAATGGCCGGTTGTGATCGCGGGTCTTGAACCGCCCAAAGGAAAGAAAGCTCGGACACTCACAGTAAGTTCAGAACTTGAATTGATCGAAGCGGCGGTGAAGTTGTACCCGTCATGTCCACAGGCCTGGGATGCGGTCTGCGATCTGGCTCGAGATGGCGACCTGGGTGACAAGGAACGGGAGAGATGGGCGTCAAAAGTGACCGAGTTGTGCGGCCAGAAATTCCCGGACTTTTCGTCCAAGATCCTGGCGATCTTGGTGAAGAGCGTGAAGGATATCGAAGTACAAAGCAATCTCTGGGATTCAATGGCTCGCCAGTTCCAGACTCGCCCCGATCTGGCGGCAGATGCCCGGCTGGCTCAGGCCTCGCTCTGGGAAAAAGCAAAGAACCCTGATCGCGCGCTGCGAGCCTACAAGTCAATCATCGACAACCTGCTCAACGAAGGAGCCTTTGCATTTGTCGCCCTTGAGCGATGCGAAGACCTTTACAACAGAAATGGTGCCGCCCAGGAAGTGATTCCTATGTATAAGGCCGCATTCCGCAGAGTCCAGCGGCCGGGCCAGATGAATCGAGAATCAATGGCGAGCAGCGGCTGGTATCAGATCGGTTCCAGATACGCCCAGTTGCTTGAAGAAAACGAGCAGTTCAACGAAGCACAGAATGTGCGGATGCAGATCAATATCAGGGAATAGATGCTCAGAAGGCAAGGCAACATCGACAAGAGTGTCGATGCCACGCTGCGGGGAGTTAAAGACCTGTCCGGAATCTCCCCCTGCTGGTGGCATACCCTTGCACCCTATGGCGTGGATTGTAAAAAATTCGGCGGGAACGCAGGTTGCACACCGAGCAAAGCCCTATTTGACCGACGCGATGCGGGCGGACATGGTACAGAGGGTCATGCCGCGGTATGAGACGAAACTGGCGGCGTTGCTGCCAGCGTTGCACATGATTCAGCACGAGTACGGGTGGATTCCGGGGCAGGCAATGCTGGAGATCGCCGCGTTGCTTGAGATTCAGCCGTCAGAAGTGATGGACACGGCCTCGTTCTATGAAGAGTATTGGATCAAGCCGCGTGGAAAGCAGATCGTGAGCGTCTGCCGCTCGATTGCGTGCGAGGCGTGCAATTACCAGGTGATTTCCGAGGCGGCGAAGTCATCCCTGGGGATCGATATTGGCGAGACGACCGATGATAACGAGTTTACGTTGATTGAAGTTGAGTGCCTGGGTTCGTGTGATTCGGCACCGGTGGCGCTGGTGAATGAGAAGTTGCACGAGTGGTTAACGCCAGAGAAAATGAAGGTAGCGATCGAAGATGCCCGAAAGCATACCGGTAAGCATGGGCAGGATGGACACG
>SXOY01000234.1 GCA_005776545.1 Planctomycetia bacterium
ACCGCCGCAAGATTGTTGCGGAATGGTCAATGATCTTGCCGGGCCAGCATAATGCGTTGAACGCGGCAACGGCGATTGCAATAGCGACCATGCTGGGCGCGGATGCGAAAGCGGCGGCGGTATCTGCTTCGAATTTCCGCGGCATTCATCGGCGCAGCGAATTCATGGGCGCGAGGTCGATTGGCGGCGGCGCTGTGCGGGTATATGACGACTACGGGCATCACCCAACTGAGATTGATGTGACGCTCAAGGCGTTGCGTGAACTTGAGAAGCCGGAGGCGCGCGGTGGGCGACTGATTTGCGTGTTCCAGCCGCATCAGCATTCGCGGACTCGTCATCTGCTCGAGGAGTTTGCTAACAGTTTTTCGAATGCGGATGTGGTGATTGTGCCGCATATTTACTTTGTTCGCGATAGTCTGGCCGAGCGGCAGAAGGTGTCGGCTGCGGACCTCGTCGATCGGCTTCGCAACAAGGGGATCAAGGCCAAGCACGTGTATCCATTTGAGGCGATTGTCGAAGAACTCGAGAATCTGTGCCGCCCCAATGACATGGTGGTGGTGATGGGCGCGGGGAACGTGTGGCAGATTGGCAAGGATTTCGTGGATGGGCAGGCCACTTCAATGGCTGGCGTGGCCTGATAGAGACTTGATAGTATTTGGCGGTTTTCGGGGAGAAAGTGAGTCGAATGGTCGTTTCAGGCACGCTCAATATCCTGCCGCAGGCACCGATTCCAACGTGGTTCAAGATTGGCGGCGGCGCAGATCGCAAAGCCGTTTTGAAGTCGGTTGATGACTTGCGGTACGCGCTGGATATGGATCGCAATCTGAAGGTGCTGGGCGATGGCGCGAATCTGCTTGTCGATGATGATGGTGTGAGCGAACTGGTGGTTGAACTCAAGGGCGCGTTCGAGCGGATTTCTATTGATCATGAAACTGGACGAGTGAACCTGGGCGCGGGCGTGAAGCTGCCACGGGCGATCAATGCCACGGTGGCTGAAGGGTGGGGCGGACTTGAAGTTCTCGCGGGGTTTCCGGCGACGATGGGCGGATGCGTGGTGATGAACGCGGGCGGGAAGTACGGGGAAATTTCTGATCTGGTGGTCAGTGTTCAGGCATTGAATCGCCATGGTGAAATCCTCTCAATTCCGCGGCGAGACATTCCGTTTTCGTATCGTCATTCGGGGCTGAATGAACTGTTGATTACTGGTGTGGAGATTCAGCTTGTACGCGGAAATGCCGTAACACTTAAGTCGCGGCAGGTTGAGATCATGAAGTACAAGAAGGATTCGCAGCCGCTCTCGGCCAACTCGGCGGGATGTTGTTTCAAGAATCCGACACTAGATCGCGATGTGCTTGAGTTTGTGAAGGGTCAGCGCGTCGGTGCGGGCTTGTTAATTGATCGCGCGGGGCTGAAGGGATTGACTGTTCGCGGGGCGAGTGTGAGTACGGTCCATGCGAATTTTATTGTGACATCGCCAACAGCTCGGGCGAGGGATGTGATTGAGTTGATGGAATTAGTCACCCGCGGCGTGCAAGATGAGCTTGGTGTGACGTTGCAACCTGAAGTTGTGATTTGGAAACGGTCGGCCTGTTAGAGAGAACTGTCATGGCAAAACCCACAATTCTCCTGCTTGGCGGCGGACCAGATGCAGAGCGCGAAGTGAGCCTGACTGGCCAGCGAGCGGCGAAAGATGCCCTGATGTCCGCTGGATATGAAGTGAATGCGGTGGTCATTGATCGGCCGACTTCGGCTGAACTCAAGGCGATGAAGGGCGAAGCGATTTTCCCGCTGCTTCATGGGCCGTATGGAGAAGGTGGCCCGCTGCAGGATTTGCTGGAACTGGATGGTCGTCCATATGTGGGTTGCCGTGCTCCGGCCGCGCGGCTCGCGATGGACAAGGTGGCGACAAAGGCAATTGCTTTGGCGGCGGGCGTACCGACTGCACAGTTTGCGGTGCTCAATACGCGCGACTCGGTGTGTCCCCTGGCGTTTCCAGTCGTGGCAAAGCCGGTGCATGAAGGGTCGAGCGTTGGGGTTCATATCTGTCGCAGTTTGGCGGATTGGGACAAGGCGCTGGGTGCGATTCGACTTGATATCAAAGAGCACCCGACACGGGTGTACATGGTCGAGGCGTTTATCAAGGCCCGCGAACTGACCCAAGGTGTGATCGACCCGGCCCCTGTTTCGGGCAGTGCGGGGCCGAGACTTGGGATCGTTGAGATCAAGCCTGCGGTTGAGTTTTATGACTACAACGCCAAGTACCACTCTGATGACACAAAATACGTGGTGAATCCAGAACTCCCGGCGGGTGTCGCGGATGCGATCTATGGACATGCGATGACGATGGCAAAGAAGATTGGTGTTCGCCATTTGAGCCGGATTGATTTCCTGCTGGATGAGCAGAATCAGCCCTGGCTTCTGGAGGTCAACACCCTTCCCGGGTTTACCGGGCATTCGCTTTTGCCGATGGCCGCGGCGGCGAGCGGGATCAATTTCGCTGGATTATGTGAGAAACTCGTTCAGTGGGCGCTCCGCGACCACGTACGGCACTGATAGAATGTTCGTAATTGGAGGTGACCTGTCATGGACGATCAGGTACACGGTTTGGAATCG
>SXOY01000235.1 GCA_005776545.1 Planctomycetia bacterium
CGGAGGTGACTTGGAGAAATCTTTGTTGGCAAAGAACGGGCTTGGGATATCTTGCCAGACCATGATGCCCATGCGATCGCACCAGTAGTAGAAGAGTTCTGATTCGACTTTGACATGCTTGCGGAGCATGTTGCAGCCCATTTTCTTAGCCGCCTCGATGTCGAACTTCATTGCCTCTTCATTTGGCGGCGTGTACAGGCCATCGGGCCAGAATCCCTGGTCGAGCGGGCCGAAGTGGAAGAGGGGTTTGGAATTGAGCAAAAGGCGGTTCATTCCCCCACTGTCTTTTCCAATGGCGACATCGCGGAACGCGAAGTAGGTGGAGACTTTGTCGACAACTTCCTTGCCGCGTTTGAGGGTGATTGTCGCTTCGTAGAGGTAAGGGTCGTTGGGAGACCACGCGTGCGGCGAAGCGATCTTGATCTGCGGACGCATGTGGGCATCGGAGCCAGAGACTTCGATAGTGTTCCCAGCGAATGAGAATTCGCAGGCGATGTCAGGCGCGGGCGCGGTGATGCTGATATTGCACGCGACCGTGCCATCTTTGAGCGAACTCTCGAATTTCAGTGCGTTGATCGAAGTGGTGGGAACTGCTTCGGCCCAGACAGTTTGCCAGATGCCGCTGGTTCTGGTGTACCAGATTCCATGCGGGGTGTGCCATTGCTTGCCGCGGGGCTGGCCGCCGGAATCGGTGGGATCTTTCACGCTGATCTGAAGCTGGTTTTCACCGGGCTTGAGTGCATCGGTGATATCGAAGTTGAATGGTGTGTAGCCACCGGTGTGAGTACCGATTTCTTTTCCGTTGACAAGAAGTGTTGCGGACCAGTCAGCTGCGCCAACATGGAGGATGATCCGTTTGCCGTTCCACATTTCTGGGGGCGTGAATGTGCGTTGATACCAGAGTGTCTGATTGTCTTCGAGGAGTTTTCCCACGCCCGAGAGCGAAGACTCGATGGGGAAGGGGACGAGGATTGAAGACTCAAACTCTGATGGTTTACTTCCATCGGTGATTTCATATTGCCAGAGGCCGTTGAGGTTCAGCCAATCGGTGCGGACCATTGTGGGCCTGGGATATTGGCGCCAGGCGTTTTCGGGAGTGACGGTTGCGCCCCAGGTTGTCGAGAGTGGGGCGGGCGCGGGTTGCCAAGGTGCGGCGAGCGCAGCGGCGGAAACTGAGAGCGAGAGAATGTGTGAGAGCATTCCCGGAGGATATCTGATCTAGGGCAGGCTGAAAAAAATAAAGTGTAAAAACACACTGGCCGGCCCCGAGGGGGACCGGCCAGTAGAGTCAAAATTTCGGACGGTGGCCATCCGATCGAGATGAATTACCAGACGACTTGGGCCTGGACAGCGAGAGCGATTTCGCCCTTCTTGTCTTGACCGAGGAAGCCGACCTTAGGCTGCGAAGTGCCAGCTGGGACGCCAGCCAAGTTGCCGTTCTTGCTCAGCGACCAAACGAGGTCGGCGCTGATCTTGAAGGCGTGGCTGCGGGGGCTGACGTAGTAGTTGCCGCCGAGGGTGAGGAAGTGGAAGCTGCGGTTGCCTGAGGCGATGTAGTCCTTGTCGCCGCGGATTCCTTCGTAACGAGCAACGAATTCGAGCTGGTCGGTGGCGAAGACGCCGCCCTGGAGAACCCAGCCAAAGGTCGAATTCTTTGCGCCGCCATCGGGATCGGTCTGGCTGCCGACGAATGCACCGTAGAGGTTCCAACCTGATGCTTCGTAAGAGGCATCGATGGTGGCCATCCACATGTTGCTGTCGTCAGAGCTTGCGTTCAATGATGGACCGGTGTCACCAGAGGTCTGGTAGTGAGCGGCAACTCCGACGAGGAAGCCGTTGCTGTCTGATTCACGCCATGAGGTGAAATCGTTCCAGCGGCTCCAGTCGGTGCCCATGCACTGGAATTCAGCGCGACCGGTGATGGCAAAGTCGGACTCGCTGCTTGAGTTGTACTCAGAAGCGGTCGCGCCTGCACCATCGCTGAAGTCGGCCATGAAGCGCCAGTTGTCAGCGCGGTAGCCGATTTCCATGGCCTGTGAGCGGCCGAGTGTGAAGGTTGAGTTGACGACGCCGCGGTTGACGAGCAACTGCTTTTCATCGCCGACGAGTTCTTCACGGAGACCGGCGAGCTTGAACTGGCCGCCACGGACGTAGAAACCGTTGTCCCAGGTGTAGCGGAAGTCAGCGTCCTTGAGGTGGGCGCTGTCGCTATCGCCGCCGAGCTGGAAGTCGACGGAGTAGGTGAGTTCCTTGGTCCAGGTGTTGCCCCAGAACTTCACACGTGCGTTTGGCATGTTGAAGCCGTGGGTGTAGTTTTCGTTGGGATCAGTCATGCTGGAAGAGCGGAAATCGCTGTTCCAACGGAACTGGGTGTAACCACCGATGTACAGCGTGCTGTCACCTGCGGTCAACTTGAAGTGTTCGCCACCAGCGGCGAGTGCGCTGTTGCGAGCCGCTGCATCAGCCGACAATTCGGCGGCGTATGCGCGATCTTGATCGGGGGAGGCGGCCAGCGCGACTGAACTCAACGCAGCGCCTGCGAGCACCATAAGAACTTTGCTCTTCATTCGAAAGACTCCTTCATTGCCGGGATCGCGCCGGTGACTCGCCGTCACGTACCCGTCATTCACACCGTCCGATAGTTCGTGGAAACACCCCACGCCTAGCGAAGTTGGCACATACTAGCAAGAAACTTCTGACTCTGCTTACCGGACTGCGAAAAGCCTTCCGGAGCAGGTACCCCATCGACAAGATGAGGCTAGAAGCTGCTTGTTTGGAAATCCGGTCATAGTCATTTCAGACCGGTTTCCGTCAGAAATCGCTTTGGCACAAACCTCAGCGACAGGACTTCCAGAGTTTTCTGACCACTCACGAATGTGAAGGGTCAAAAGTCCAGGGTCCGTAGGTCGGGATGCTACCCCCGTCCGGCGACTTTGACAAACAGCCGCCACCTCCTTTTCGTCCACAGAGGCGAAACAGCACAATAATTGAGGTCACAATAAGCGATTCGCACGCTCGCCAGTGATTTCACATAATCTGAACGCGGGAATAGTGTCTTTGTGTGCGATGCCAGGTTACGCTCTGTTTGTTCGCTGAATCTCTGGGAGAAACAATGTCGCAAATAACTGCAAATAAAGAAGTTGTGAACAATACATCGAATCAATCCAAGAGCATATTAGTAGTAGAAGATGAGCGAGATCTCTCAGATATCATCGTCTTCAACCTCCAAAAAGCAGGTTATAGGACGAGCGCAATATTTGACGGTCGTCAGGCCCTTGATAGTGCACTTTCACAGGCCTTCGACCTCGTGATTCTCGACATTATGCTCCCCGGAATGAGTGGAATCGACATCGCATCGCGGCTCCGTTCCAATCCATCTACTTCTAAGACCCCGATCATCATGGTGACTGCCAAGAGCGAAGAAGTTGATCAGCTTGTCGGTTTGGCAGTGGGGGCGGACGACTATCTGACTAAACCGTTCAGCCCAAAAGTGCTGTTGGCACGAATCGAAGCGGTTCTGCGGCGGAGCATTGTTCCAACCGGTCCAGGGGCGAGAGTGCTTTCCTTAGGGAAGATCATCGTGAACCTCGATACGCACGAAGCGAGTGTGGATGGGGAAGTTCTGAAACTGACGTTGACGGAATTCAGACTGCTGGCCAACCTGCTGGCCGAGCGAGGAAGAGTGCTGAATCGAGCCGCCCTTATCTCACGGGCGATTGGTCCTGGGATAACTGTGACCGAGCGAACGATTGATGTGCATCTGACCGCGCTGCGAAAGAAACTGGGAAGCATGGCGGATTGCATCCAGACCGTGCGAGGTGTGGGATATCGAGCGGTTGAAGACTCGACGATGGAAATATGAGTGTTTGCTCACTTGAACTGTGAGAAAGAGGGCGACAGTGCCTGGTACGCCCTCCATTGGCGGGTGAACGGCGTCGTCGAGACGCAGAGGCAAACGCGAGGAAGACAAAGAAATATTAACATGGATATACAGGATGGACAGGATATGAATCAGAAAACGGTCCCTTCTTATCCTGTATATCCATGTCAAATCTGTTTCTGTTTTTCCCTGCGTCTCGGCGACGCGGGACAATCGTCCCCTGCGTACCACGCGACGTTTCACTGCAAGTCACAGGCTCTGTAAGCAGAAGAATTTGCGCAGCGGCTTGTTCATCGTTAAGCACCGATTGAGAAACTTGAGTGTGTACTGCAAGATTGAGCGGGTCTGCGGCAAGTCTCCCTAGTGGCATCATTCTTGCAACTGGAGATTTCAAATGAAGATTACGAATAATTGTGTAGCTTTGATCGCACTCGCAGGATTCACCGGATTGGCCGGGCACGCCGCGGCACAGCCGGGAGCCGGAGTTGTTGTCGGCGGGTTTGAATATGTGCCCTTGGGGGGCTCGGTGTTCCTGCCGCCAAATGGCCGAAGTGTGCCAGTTGCGAACATTGGCAGCAGTGGACAGGATGGCGTTGAGATAACACCCGGACCGGTTCGCAAGGGCGGATGGGGCATGCATGTTGGACCGTTGCTTGATACACCGGGCGCAGAGTGTCGTACTCGATACAAGGGTTGGGATGGGTTGATTTATGGCAATCACCGGTTGGTAAGCAACGGTGATGGCACAGGGACATTTAACTTTGATTTCGGCCCGGGAGCGACATCGATTCGAGTGGCCCAGTACAGTGCTGATGGAACATTGATTTCAGATGTCGTTCACGGCGGCGGCAGCACCGATCAGGTGTGGCAACCGAATTTCACATGCCCCGATGGCAGTCCTCCGCACATGTGGGCCAGATGGATCAAGGCGTGCGAGTCGTGTGTCCCGCAGCTCGTGATCGGTTGGTATTGCATTACCGACGTTGGCGGCGGGGGTGTCTACACCTATGAACCTGGACAAGATCAACGTCGAATTGTGGTGACGCCGGATATGCCGGGTGTGGACTGGTCCAACGTGCTTCTTGAGTCGGTGCTTGTCACTTCCACAGGGCTTGACTCATTGACAGTGTGTAATGCAGAAATTGTGACACCGGGCGGACTCTCGTGCTGGGGCACAGGAACCGCTCAAGTCGCACAAACGTGTCCAACACCAGGGCTTCCCTGTCTGCCGGAAAACGAAGTTGTTTCGACGTGTTGCAACGACAGTGATGATGATGGCATCGCGATTGACATGGGACCAGATGTTGCAACAGCTTCGGCGAGTTGCAAACGCAGCGAAGCGGAAATGAATCTGAACGCTATAGATAAGAAGGGGCGCTCACTCGGCGTCATCTCTCACAACAGCGACCCATTGACCGGGATGAACACAATTACTCCCGATTTCAGCAGCGTTGGTTCAACAGAGTGTGATGTTCACTTCTATGACGATGGTGGCAATCCGATTGGTACGACACGCGTCCTCACGATCGGCGGCTATGCGGTTGCGTGGCATTCAAACTGCCCACCAGGGACCTACGAAGTTGGATACTGGACTGGTGTTGGTCCTCACAAGATGTACGTCTTTGTCGGCTGCTACCACTACATGGATTTCGTGCTTCCTACCGGCGAAGTGATTACAGCGTACTCGGTCGGCTTTGAACCAGTGGATCCAACGGTCCGAACTGGCGCACCTCGCACCATGGTCTACTCGGGAACGATGGGCGCGGAGCTTGCAGTGGGAAATATTGAGGTGACACGCAACGGATGTGGTGCCGACTTCAATGGTGATGGTGCGGTGGACTTCTTTGACTACCTGGACTTCGTGGATGCGTTCAGCTCTGGTGTTGTGGCCGCGGATTTCAATGATGATGGATCAGTAGACTTCTTTGACTACCTTGACTTTGTGGATTCGTTCAGCATCGGGTGCTGAACGTTGGGAAGAACATGTGCCGCACGCATTGCAAAAATGCGTGCGGCACTATTTTTGGGAATTTGGAGAATATCGAGTAATTTGCGTGAGGGGAGCGGAGCGAAGTACGTTTGCCTTGTCGTGGGCGGTGCGGCAGTGTGGTGATCCGCAACATTCTGATAGGGGATCTGAACATGAATCGCATTTCTTCGATCGCAATCGTCGTCGCAGCCTGTGGAACCGCCCTGTCTACGAGCACATCGCTGGGTCAGCTTACATACGACGTTCACCATTCGTTTACATTCAATACCCCGGTCGGATTTCCCGCGGTAGTTCCACTGGTACAGGGAGCGTACTTCCAGCATGCGTGGATTCGTGAATGGGGATATCAGGCCTGGGATGCAGCACCGTTGCCGCAGCCGCTCGGATTTGCTCCATTTGGAATGGAAACGCCGACTGCGACCGGAGCAGCGAACTATCCAACACCCGCCGGGTTGCCGACTGCGGTAAATTACCAGGGATTTGTCGTTCCTCCGGCGGGGATGTCCTGGCTTGGGTGTACCACTGTGACCAGCCCCATGACAGGCCTTAGTTCCTCTGCATGCAACGAATTCGATATTCAGCCATTTGGCGCGGGAACGCCGATCGTCGGCATGTTCCGCTCGGCTGGCGGATTGCTCATGACCGGCGGCCGCGGCGCACAAGAGGCATACGCGTTTTCTTCCGCCGGGCTTTCAATGACCGGGCTTTCACCAACGGGCCAGGTGCTCTGGCACGTTGATATGAGCAGCGTGTCGGGAGGTATTCACGCTCTCCGGGTAACTAGTGATCCCATTCATGTTGTGGCGACCGATGCCGCAGGAAATACGGCTTCAGCAACCGCGCTCGACATCGACTTTGAAAACTCCGGCCCCGGCGGCGTAGATTGGCAATCAAACGTGTTGACGATCAACGCACCAAACTCGCGTTTTGTGATTCGAATGGATCCAAGTGTTGCACCTTTGGGCGGCAACATGATCATTGAAACGCAGAACGGCGCGGTCTCGCTCGCAGTTGGTTCCGGAATGTTTGCGGGAGTGCCGATGCCACCAGTTGGTTCGGTTGTGCCTTTCAGCATGCACCTCATGAACGACATTCCTGTTGATTACGATGCCAATGGCATCTTGCCGGGCGCGACCAATGCACAGCTTGATTTCATGGGAGGCGGTTCCATGCCCGGTCGCACTGGCGGCTGCGCAGCAGATTTCAACGGCGATGGAGTTGTTGATTTCTTTGACTATCTCGACTTTGTTGACGCGTTCAGTGCGGGCGATGCCGCTGCCGACTTTAACAACGACGATGTGATCGACTTCTTTGATTATCTTGATTTTGTGGATGCGTTCAGCGCGGGTTGCTGATCGCGCTGCAGTGGTTCTATGCTCTAGGCGGTGAGTACAAACCGATCGAATCTCCGAATCAACGTCGTCGCAACCTGTTGCGTCTGGGCTGTAGCGGTCCTTGCGTTCGTGCTTTCGATTGCAAATGCATCCGGTGGTGTGGTATTCTCACTTCTTGGTGCGTTGACGGTGACATGCACATATTTGTTGCTGGTTGCATTAAGGTCTGATGAAGAAGAAGACGCTGGAGTGCGTGTGAGCTGGGCACGTTCGTTTTGGGAACGCACCAGTAAAGACCCGATGCCCCAGCGGGGCGACGATGAGGCCGACAGTGAGTATGCGGCGAGGGTCTTTGCGTTGGCGCATGCTGCCGCAGGTGATGGACTGGAAGAGACGCACGAGTCAGAGGATTTTCGACAGGCTCTTGACGGCATGGACCTTCCTGTGCTGGCATTTGATGAGCAGGGAATGGCCATTCTCGCAAATCGTGCGGCGGCAGAGTTCTTCTCGATCAGTGAGCAGGAGATTCGCAAGCGGGCAGTGGAAGAACTTGTGCCTCAACGAGAGGCCTTTGAACTGGTGCAGGCGGCGATCAGGGGAGTTCCCGGCAAGCGAAGCGTGCGTGCGGGGCAGCGGATTCTCGAAGTGGTGGCTGCGCCGGTGCGCGGGCCGCAAGAGCAGCGTGATGCGCACTTCGCAGCAGTGGTGACGCTGCGAGATGTAACAGAAATGGCGCAGGCCGCGCAGCTGAAGACAGACTTTGTCGCAAGCGCAAGCCATGAGATTCGCACACCGCTCGCATCTATCAAGGCGGCGGCGGAGACGCTTAAAGATGGTGCCGCGGAAATGCCGGCGTTGCGAGACCGCTTCCTGTTGATGATTCTGAATAACACAGAACGGCTTGAGGAATTGACGCGAGACCTCATGGACCTTTCGCGGCTTGAGACTCCAGAAGTCGAAGTGGAGCGGCATGACATTTCGATTGTCGATGAGATCGAGTCGCTCCGTGGCATGATCGCACCAGTATTGGCGCAGAGGAACTTGAAACTGGCGGTGGATTTTGGCGGTGTGGTGAAGGTGCATACCGATCCCAAGTTGCTTCGACTTGTCATTCAGAACCTGGTCGACAACGCCACCAAGTTTGGAAACGAGGGGACTGAGATCGTTGTTGTGTTCAACACACTTGCGGCGGCCGGTACTCGACCGGGGTTGCGATTCACGGTGACGGATAGTGGCGTTGGGATACCGATCGCTGCGCAGGCGCGAATTTTCGAACGGTTCTATCAGGTCGATATGTCCAGGTCAGGAAAGCAGCAACGCCGCGGAACCGGATTGGGACTGGCGATTGTCAAACACGCGCTGAAGTCGTTGGGCGGAACGATCGCCGTCGAGAGCGTGTGGCAGCAAGGAACCACGATGACGGTCGAATTGCCCGACGCAGTCGTGGAGCAGGCTAAAGCCTAAAAAAGAAAAAGGGTGATCGGCGGGACTCGAACCCGTAACCCCCGGGATCACAACCCGGTGCTCTAACCAATTGAGCTACGACCACCATCAGGAATCTGTTAGGTTTTGGCGAGCGACCTCGCGGGTGTAAGGGTAGAGACGAAGTGGCTCAGGATCAAACGACTCGACATCAAACGGTCTTGAGAGAGAAACTGGGTGGCAATCGGTGCCTGCCAGTTCTAGGCTTGCAGTTCCCACCGATGGAATTCCAATGTGTTGTGGGAATGGAGGCCTTTGAATGTCGACCGTAAAGCGTCCTGCGGCACTAGAACTACTCGATTTGTCACCTAGACGGGCACACCTGAACTTGCCTCCCGCTACGCTGGTAGAACACGCAATCTCTGCCGGCGAAGGTAAGCTGGCATCCAACGGCGCGATTGTGTGCTTGACTGGCGATCGTGGCGGTCGCTCGCCCAACGACAAGTACCTCGAAGACACCCCGGCGATTCACGACAAGATCTGGTGGGGAAAGGTGAACAAGCCGCTTTCGCCAGATGCATTTGAGAAGGCAGTGAAGATCGCAGTCGATCACTTGAATAACCGTCCCCGGTTGTTCACGTTTGAAGGGTTTGCGGGCGCTGATCAGAAGTATCGGCTGGGTGTGCGGGTTGTGACGGAACAAGCCTGGCATGCGTTGTTTGCAAGCACGCTGTTTATTCGTCAGGGAAGCAAAGCCGCTGGCGCTGATGCAAAGTGGAACCATGATTGGACGATCATCAATGCAGGCCGCCGCCGCCTTACAACTGAAGAGGCGAAGGAACTTGGCGTGACTGGACCGGTGTTGATCGCACAGAGTCTGGAAAAGAAAACCGTTGTCATTCTGGGCAGCGAGTACGCCGGCGAAATGAAGAAGAGCATTTTCTATGCTCTGAATTTCGATTTGCCGGAAGTGAAAGTCTTCCCGATGCACTGCTCGTGCAATGTCGCGAAAGATGACAAGGGTAATGCCGCGTTGTTCTTCGGACTTTCTGGCACTGGCAAGACCACTTTGTCTGCTGACCCGAATCGTGCGTTGATCGGTGACGATGAGCACGGTTGGAGCGATCAGGGCGTGTTCAACTTTGAAGGTGGTTGCTAC
>SXOY01000236.1 GCA_005776545.1 Planctomycetia bacterium
ACACTCACTCACGACTCGCTCGATCCGCACACGCTCGCGACAATTCTCGAAGATGAATTCGGCATTCTTGCCCGTGCCGGACTTCATTGCGCTCCCCGTGCTCATTCTGCTGCTGGAACAGACGCTTCCGGTGGCTTGCGGCTGAGTTTCTCGGCGTTTACGACGATCGATGACGTCGATCGAGTTCTTTCAGCCTTGATGCACATTCATGCAGCGGTACCCGTCGTCATTCAATAACGAGAATGTCGTCAAGCGATTTGCGCTGAATATTCGGCACGGTGCAGTCTTCGCTCGGATAACCAACTGGCAGCAGCAAGTACGGTCGTTCGTGAGCAGGCCGTCGCAATACACTGGATAAGAAGCCCATCGGACTGGGTGTGTGTGTCAGCGTGACAAGCCCGGCATGGTGAATCGCGGCAATCAAAAGACCCACTGCAATTCCCACTGATTCCTCAACATAATACACTTTCCCTTGGTGTCCCTGTTCATCGGGATCTGTTTTCATGAGTTTGAAAACCACAATCAGCCACGGTGCCGTTTCAAGAAATGGCTTATCTTGATCCGTACCCAGCGGCGCAAGGTCTGCCAGCCATTCTGGCGTTGCGCGCCGGGAATAGAACTCTCGTTCCTCCTCCTCTGCGGCAAGTCGAATCTGCCGTTTCATGCCAGGATCTCGCACCGCAATAAACCGCCACGGTTGTTTGTTCGCCCCAGAAGGCGCGGTTCCCGCCGCGGAAACACACGAGCGAATGGTCTCCTCACTGACTGGCTTTGATGAGAAGAAACGAACACTTCGTCGCTGCCTCATGGTCTCATAGAAACGTTGCGCTGATGTTCCTGCAGTCGCATTTGGAACGAAGGGTACGAGAGGAACATGTGCGTGCATGCCCTGATGTTAATCACCGCAAAACTGCCAAGCCTTCTAACGCCTTACTTGAGGCCGCCGAGAAACTCTGATAGTCTGTCAATTCCCTTCCTGATCTGTTCCTCACTGCATGCAAAGCTGATTCGCACATGGTTCTTGCCGCAGCCTCCGAAGTCTTCGCCAGGTACAAAGGCGACAAGTTTCTCGGCGAGAAGTGCATCACAAAAATCCATCGCACTTCCTATCTTTTGTCCGCCGGCTGTGGTTTTCCCAAAATGCCCCGACACTTCCGGGAACGCATAAAACGCTCCAGTGGCCTTTGCACATTTCATTCCCGGCATGGTCGCCAACAGCGAATTGATCAACTCCGCTCGCTTTGCAAATGCCTGCCTCATCACTTCAACTTGCGGCCCACATTCCGTGATCGCCGCACGGATCGCCGGATAGACAAAGCTCGTCAAGTTTGTGGTTTGCTGACCTTGATATGCCGCCATTGCGTTCGTGAACTTCTTTCCAAAAGGTCCGGGGATTCCCGTATAGCCAAGTCTCCACCCTGTCATGCCATAGGCTTTCGACAATCCGTTTAGCGTAATTGTCCGCTCCGAAATCTCCGGCATTGATCCGATCGAAAAGTGTGGAATGCCGCCATACGTGATCTTCTCGTACAACTCATCGCTGAACACCACCAGATTTGGCGCAATCGTTGCCGCCGCTTCTGCACATACTCGCCCGATGGCTTTCAATTCCTCTGGCGTGTACATCGTCCCGCACGGGTTGCTCGGCGAATTCAAGATAACCATCCGAGTCCGCGGCGTAATTGCAGCCTTGATTTGTGCTGCTGTTGCCTTGAATCCGCCTTCAACGGTCGTCGGCACTTCCACTACTTTGCCGCCCGCCAGCTCCACGAGCGGGGCATAGCTCACCCAGCTCGGCACAGGCATCACCGCTTCCATCTGCGTTTCGCCCGGCTTGCATTCATCAAACAGAATCTGGCACGTATTGAACAGCGAGTGCTTGCCACCCGACGAAATGGTGATTTCGTCACCAGTCAATCCCGGAATCCCATTCTCTTCCCGAAGTTTCTTTGCAAGTACGCCCCGCGTTTCCGGATCGCCAAACGTCGGCATGTACTTCGTCTGGCCTGATTGCAGGGCCTTGATCGCCGCATCCTTGATCGGCTGCGGTGTATCAAAATCGGGTTCACCCGCCGCGAAACTCAATACATCCAGCCCCTGGGCCTTCATGTTCTTCGCGCGATTCATGAACGCGATTGTCACGCTCGCCTTAAGCGATGCAACGCGGCGGGAAACTGTGAGAGATTCAAGGGTGTTGGCCATGTCGCCAAACAATACGCACATCTACCGCCGAATCGCCCTCAGTTGCCAGTACAAATAATCGAGCGTGGCGCCGGCTACTTGCAGCAGAAACATAGCGCAAGAAAAAGCCGCTCCGGTGTAAAGCCGGAACGGCTGGTGTATGTGTGCCTTGTATTTTCCTACGGCCTAGTGCCTGTATCGTCAGAACGAAGCCAGCGAGTCATCGCTTTCCAGCGGGATCATCTGTTCCGCTGAAGATTGGCCAACAGGTGCGCCAACCTTCTTCGCGGACTTTGGTGATCCGGGTTTCGACACGGTCTTCATCGCACCCTTGTTTGACTTGACTGGTGTCGAGACTCTGGTGCCACCATTGGACTGGCCGCTGACCTTGAACTGCGAGACCAGTTCGTTAAGGCTGGCGACCTGAGAAGACATTTCTTCAGCGCTGGATGCAAGCTCCTCGCTGTTGCCAGCGTTCTGCTGTGTCACTTGATCAAGCTGGGTCACACCCTGGCTGACCTGCCCGATGCCCGTGGCCTGTTCACTCGCGGCAGTGGAGATTTCCGCGAGCAGAGTGTTGACCTTGTTGGTTGCAGTAGTGATTTCCTCGAGCGATTGTCCAACGCGACTTGCAATCTGCACACCATTCTCTGAACGCTTGACCGATTCCTCGATCATTGATGCAGTGTTCTTCGCAGCTTCCGCCGAACGCTGCGCCAGGTTGCGAACTTCTTCGGCGACGACGGCAAAGCCCTTGCCAGCTTCACCGGCTCGTGCGGCTTCGACAGCTGCGTTAAGTGCCAACAGGTTGGTCTGGAACGCGATTTCGTCAATGACCTTGATGATCTTGGAGATCTCTGAACTTGACTGCTTGATCTCATTGACTGCCTTGGACATTTGCACCATTTCCTGCTGACCACGATCAGCGGAAGTTTTGCTTTCGAGCGCAAGCGCATTAGCCTGACGGGCATTCTCTGCACTTTGCTTGGTCTGACCAGACATCTGCTCCATCGATGCACTGATTTGCTGCAGGCTGCTCGCCTGCTCGCTGGCACCCTGAGCAAGTGACTGGCTGGAACCAGCGATCTGGCTTGCGCCGCTATCGATCTGCACCGACCCTGATCTAATTTCGGCAACCATCGTTGTCAGTGCCGCTGACATGGCATCAGTTGCCTGGGCCAGCTTACCAACTTCGTCATTCACTTCAACGCCAAGTGGTGGCAGGGTCAGATCGCGATTCGCAACGGCCTGAAGAGCGGTCACGATGCGACCGATTGGCCGCGAGAGCATGCGGCGCATGAGCCAGAGGAAGAAAATGCCCGATCCAATGAACAATGGGCCGGTCCACATCAGGCTTCCGCCGATGAATCCTGCAACCTGTTGATCGACGGGTTTGAGTGGCAAGGCAACGTGGAAGGCGCCATGCGTGTCACCCGGTTTCCAGTTCTCCATCCGGAATCCCAGAATGTCCTTGCCGTCCTTTGTTGGGCTGGTTGCTGGGTCACCGTGGCAGAGCATGCATGAGGTGTCCAAT
Source organism: Planctomycetia bacterium (assembly GCA_005776545.1). The sequence goes on from SXOY01000236.1 coordinate 3,716, forward strand.
GAGATTGCTCGCATGTAGTGCAAGGTGTTGGTTACAGTGTCAACTCGATGAATGCCGTCCTCTCCTCCCCTTTGCACTTGGTCTACCAGATCGCGAAGGAGCTGGTTTTCAAATGTCCCGGCTTTGGGTTCATTTGCCTTGTTGCGGGCATCAAACGCAGGAGTGAAGAACGCAATGTTCTCTTTCTTGGCGGCCTCTCCTGCCGCGAGCCAACCAGCTACTACAGGAATGGTCCTGAAGATCTTCGATTCTGTGTACGGCTTGCCCGCTGCTTGATCAACTTTTAGTTCGGCGAGCAGGGCCTCTTCATGGAATGCTCCCGACTTGTGCAAACTCGAGACGTGAGTCTTAGTCTCGTCGGCAAGCGCAGTGAAAGTCTTGGCCCGTTCGACCATTGCTTCCTGAGCACTCGAGCTGTATCCCCGAATGAACACAACGTTGTTCACCGCAAGCACACCTGCGAGTACAAATAGTGAGAGCGCTGCGACACGCAGCCCAAGTCCGGTTGAACAGATTCGCTTCCACATGGTCCATCTCCATTTCTTGAACATTTGCGAAGACAGC
>SXOY01000237.1 GCA_005776545.1 Planctomycetia bacterium
CCGCATCAATCAAAAGAAATGTCAATCGGCTTTCCATTGGCATCCTTCGGGGCACGTTCAAACAACCACTTAAGTTCAGGAAGCTTGAAGAGATAGCTCGCCACAGCAAAGCTCGCGATTCCTGCGATGGTACAGGCCGATAGCGTAAGGAAATTTGCGAACCATTGCTCGTTTGGCGGAGACGGCTTGAAGAGCATTCTCGTACAGAGTGTGAGCGTGCCATAGACCAAGAGGGTCATAATCGTTCCCGCGAGACAAACCATAAACATGCCACGGACTGTGGGGAAATCCAGCGCGGTGATGCCAAACTTGCGTTTGACGAAAATGGCGAGGACAACGGTCTGGATGATCGCAGAAATCCCGGTAGCCCATGCAAGACCAGCTTCTTTCAGCGGCCAGATTAGCGTGAGATTCAAGATGAGATTGAGCACAACCATGGCAATCGAAATGAACATGGGCGTGCGAGTGTCGCCTTTGGCATAAAACGCGCGGGTAAGGACGTGGTTGAGTGAGTACGCCCAGACGCCAGGTGCGAAACCGGTCAAGACGGCGGATGCGCGAGTGAGACCTTCGGCATCGAAGCCGGTCTTGGAACCAGAAAAAAGGACTGCGACAATTGGCTCACGCACTAAGACAAGACCCAAACTTGCTGGAAGCCCGATGAAGAGCGAAAGCCTTAATCCGCGGCGGAGAACTGAGCCAAAATTGGTATCATCCTGTGCATGCCGCGCGAGCAGCGGAAGAACTGCGGTGGCGACCGCGATCCCGAAAACACCGAGCGGAAACTGATACAAACGGCCTGCGTAGCCCAAAATTCCATTGGAAGTATCATCGAGCGGGTACTTGAAGCCGAGCATAGTGTCGCCGACCCAAATGGGCCACATGCCCCAAAGTTGGTCCAGCATGGAGTTAATCTGAATAGTGCCCAGGCCGATGAGCGCGGGGACGAAATTCTTGAACATTGCAGCGGTGTGCGGCGCGGTGGCTGGGTCGGCGCGGAACTGCGTGAACTTGATTGACTCTCTGAGTGCGGCGATTGACCAGATGACTTGCACAATGCTGGCAACCCCCGCGGCGATCCCCACACCAAATGCCGCGGCGACCTGTTGATTTTTGAAGTAAAAGAAAAAGGCCGCACCAGTGACGATCTGAAAAATGTTGAGAATGATCGGCGCAGCAGCAGGGGGGCCGAATTTCCCCTGCACCTGGAGCATGCCGCCCAGAATCGCTGTGAGGCAGACCATGGGCATCATGGGAAGCATGACGGCGACGAGTTGAAAGCTGAGCCGTCGCTCGGCATCGTTGCCGAGCGAAGTAGATAACATTACGAGAAGTACGATAACGCCCAGAAGGGTGATTCCGCCACTGACAGCGAGAAGAAGGCTGACAACCTGCGAAGAGAATCGGCGAGCGACCTCCGGGTCAGCTTTGCGTGCCTTGACGTATTCCGGGATAAACGCGGCGGAAAGCGCACCCTCTCCAAAGAGTCTTCGAAAAAGATTGGGAATCGCAAATGCACTTGCGAACGCAGACCCTATGAGCGTGTTACCGAAAAGGTGTGCTGTGAGAACATCGCGAGCCAGTCCAGCGAAGCGCGAAAGCAATGTGAAACCGGAAACAACGCGTACTGCCGCGGCGAGTGCTCCGTGGTCGTGATTGGGAGCTGCTGCACTGGGAGTGGGGTTGCCGGGTGTGGAGGTTTGAGGATCAGTGGGCAAAGAGGAACCAGTTCATGATGAGGATGGGGAGGAGGAAAATGCAGGCGTATCCAAGGTACGCAAAGAAACTCGGCATCTTGACCGATTCTCCTTCAGCAATTGCCTTCACCATGAAGTTTGGCCCATTGCCAATGTACGTCATGGCTCCAAAGAAGACCGCCGAAGAAGAAATGGCGTGCAATAGGTGAATGCTGGCGGGGGTGCTGGAAAATGCCAAAACCGCGGCCTTGCTCATGTCCGCGTGACCTTCGATCGACATCGCGATTTGGAGAAAATTGAGATAGGTCGGCGCATTGTCAAGCACGGCAGAGAGACCACCAGTCGCGAGATAGAAGCGTGAGGCCGTGGCAAATGTCGTTGCCCCCGTGAGTCCCAAATTGCTGCCGTTCGAGGCAAGGTATTGCAACGCAGGGATCATGGTGAGGAAAATCCCGGCAAAAAGCAGGCCGACTTCTTTCACCGGTTCAAAGTTGAAGCGATTGGTGTCGCGGATTTCGGCTTTGGAGAGGAAGTAGCAGGAGATCGCGACGATGATCTGGAATGTTGCGCCGACCGGGATGTGGTGGAGATCGATGAACTTGGAAAGCATGGGGTCAAGGAACACGCCGACAAGCATCAGGCCCAGCGAGACAAGACCGGTTGTTCCAGATATGGAAAGCGGAGATGTATGCTCGTGGCCTGAGTTTATTGCGACAACAGAAGGGCCAATACGCCGATCAACTACATAGAAAACCGCGAGCAAAATACCGCAGACAAGCAACCAGTCCTTCCAAAGATTGGTCAGTGTCCAGATGAAAGGAACGCCTTTGAGGAAGCCCAGGTACAGCGGCGGGTCGCCAATTGGCGTGAGACTGCCGCCGCAGTTTGAGACAATAAAGATGAAGAAGATAATGTGGACAGGTTTGAGGCGGCCATGGTTGAGCCGCATAAACGGGCGAATAAGCAACATCGATGCGCCGGTGGTGCCGACAAAGTTGGCAAGCACTGCGCCAACTGCAAGGATGGCGGTGTTCATAAGCGGCGAAGGCGTGCCGCGGATTCGAATGAGGATATTTCCTGAGACAACAAAAAGGCCGCCTACCAGTGCAATAAAAGAATAATATTCTGTAACAGCATGAACAACCGCCGTGCGTCCATCTGTCTTATATACCCCAAGATAGAACGCCGCGACAAGCAGCCCAAGAAACAATGCAATATCTGGGTAATAGGTGTGCCAGAAATGGGGCTTGATGAGCGGTGTCAGCGCGATTGAAAGGAGCAGGATGACAAAGGGTGTGACGAGCCAGAGTGGAACGCCAGTTCCGGCTACAGGGGCGAAGGCAAATGAGCAGATGCCGCCAATGATGGCGCCCGCGAGCGCACTGAGTGCCCACCGACGGGGACCATGCAGGCTATGTTGTTCCTTGTGTTCGCTCACAGGTTGCAAAGGTACGCAACGAGAAGTTAGATGTTTCGGCGATTGTGGACATACTCTCTTGCGAGTCGCGCCCCGGCAATGCCCAGCCCAACTCCGGCACAATTGGCGGCGAAATCATCCCATGCACACGTGCGACCCAGTGCGGGAATCGCCTGCAATCCCTCATCCAGGGCGGCGTACGCAATGCCGATTGCAAAAGGCCAGCGCAATCCGAACCAGGAATTCCAGTTTCCGACCCAGGCGGTTGCGGTGAAGCAAAACGCCCAGCCGCCAAACGCGCAGAGATGCATAATGAGGTCGCTTCGGATGGGTGGGCCGGAGATTCGAAGCTGTGGCCAATGGGTGGCGACGAAAAGCCCAATGGCGTAGACCACAAACACCAGTCGCCACCGGCCGCGGGCCTGCCGCAAGATGATCACGCTACTGCACCCGAAGCGGGCTTCACTACTTTCACTTCCAGTGGTGCCGCGGGAACGGCTTCTGGCATCCACATGTTCCATTCTTTGAGGAGCACATCGCCCAGGATGCGATAATCGGCAGCGCCACTGGCATCCGATGCGTATTCAAATATCGTCTTCCCAAAGCTCGGGCTTTCCGCAAGTTTGATATTGCGGCGAATCGCGGGGCGGAAAACTTTGGCAAACTGCCACGGGCCAGGAAGTTCGCGGGCCTGGTCAAAGAACCCATCCAGGTCGGCAACGACTTCGCGTGTGTGTGTGCTCTGTGCGTCATAGGCGCACAAAACAATCCCGAGCACCTGGAGTTTGGGATTCAGCGCTGCGTTGACCATCTTCACAGTTTCAAGAAGTTTGCCGACCCCTTGCAATGCCAGGAAGTGCGCCTGCATCGGAATAAGAACCTCGCGAGCGGCGCACAAACCATTGAGTGTGAGCAGGCCAAGCGAAGGGGGACAATCCATCATGATGATGTCAAAATTCGCTTCCAGTCGATCAAGCAGTTTGTTCAGCCGGAGTTGTTTGTCCGGCGCGGTTGCGAGTTCGCCCTCAATGCCTGCCAGGTCGGTGACCGCAGGTAGCACCGAGAGATTCTCACGCGAGTTCTGCAGGCACGGACGCGGGTCGGCGGCAGGATTGATAATCACGTCGTAGACCGAATGTGCCAGTTGATCTGGATCGATCCCCAAGTGCAACGTTGCGTGCGCCTGAGGATCGAGATCGACCATCAGTACGCGCTTCCCCGCTTTGGCGAAACTCGCGGCCAGGTTCACGGTCGTGGTGGTCTTTCCAACCCCACCTTTTTGGTTCATTAAAGCGATCCGTCGAGCCATTTTCGCATCCTCCGTGCACAGGACTATACGTGACCCTATCCCTCATAATGCCAAAGTGACAGATACTCTTTCCGACCATGCACGAACTTGTTCTCGCAACAGCCAATCCGCACAAAGTGCACGAACTCCAGGCTCTCTTGGCCGCCGCAAATGTCCAGATCCGTGGCCTGAAAGACCTTGGAATATCGACCCGCGAACCGGATGAGTCAGGGAAGACGTTTGTCGAAAACGCAACGATCAAGGCACGTTCCTATGCCGCACAAACGGGCCGAATCTGCCTTGCCGACGACAGCGGGCTTGAGATCGATGCACTTGGCGGCAGGCCGGGCGTGATCAGTTCGCACTATTGCACGCTTGGCCGCGAAACGGGAATGAGCCGGGAAGAGCGGGATGCAGCAAATAACGCAAAGGTGCTGGATGAACTAGCGGGAATTCCCCCTGAACGCAGGACAGCGAGGTTTGTGTGCGTCATGGTTGTAGCGGTTCCGGGAAACCCAGTTCCGCTGAAAATATGCCGCGGGACGTTTGAAGGACGGATAGGGATCCCTCCGGCAGTCCCGCGCGGAAGCAACGGGTTTGGATACGACCCCTTGTTCCTGGCAGGTCCAGAATTCACTCACACCGGTGCTGAGCTTTCCGCCTCAGACAAAAATGCTCGAAGTCATCGCGGCGGGGCGGCGGCCCAGCTTTGCACGTGGCTCGCCGAGGGCGGGCTTGGAAAAATCACAGGCTGAATTGCCAAACTACGCTTTCGCATGAACACTGGATTGGCCATGGAGTGGCTCGAGACCGATGGACTGGGCGGCTTTGCGTCCGGCACAGTTGCGCAGATCGCGGTGCGCGGGTATCACGCGTTACTCGTTGCCGCAAAATCGCCGCCGGTGCATCGCATGGCGCTGGTTAATTCGCTTGATGCGTGGCTTGAAATTGGAGATACCAAACCCGAAATTATTCACCTCACGCGGCATTGCTTCACATCCCCCGATGCGTTCAACGGGGTGGTCTGTCCTCCAAAAGGTGCAAGGGTGGAAGTGTTTGCAGCTGATCCCTGGCCCAGATGGACGTTGCGAGCTTCAGAGACGGTCACCGTTGAGAACGAGATTTTTCTCACCCATGGCGCACCAAATTGCGTGGTTTCCTTCCGGGTTCGCGGCGTTCCACCTTCGACTCCTGTGAAACTCTGCGTTCGCCCGTTGCTCTCTGGACGAGATGTACATGAGATGCACCATGAAAACCATGCCTTTGATTTCACAGCTGTGCAGGCTAGGCATTCTGTGGTATTTCACCCTTATGGCGAGGCAGTTCCCGCAATCGCGATGACCGCTGATGCCACCTATGTTCATTCCCCGACCTGGTATCGCAATTTCCTGTATCGCGAAGATCAGGCTCGGTTTCAGAATTGTGTTGAGGATCTGGCGTCGCCGGGGATTTTCACTTTCGACTGTGCAAAGGGCGAGGCACTGCTTGTGCTTTCCGCTATTACTTCCAGTCACCATGCGCCTGCAGAAGATGTTCACGCTTTCGTGGACCAGGCTCGAATTGCTGAAACTCGCCGTAGAAAGTCATTTCGCACGCCGCTGGATCGGGCCGCGAATCAATACATTGTCCGCCGCGGCGAAGGCTCGTCGATCATCGCTGGCTATCCGTGGTTCACCGACTGGGGTCGTGACACATGTATTTCAATTCGCGGGCTGTGTCTGGCCACTGGTCGCCTTGCCCAGGCCGAGTCGATTCTCTCGGCGTGGGCAGCGACAATTGATCGGGGAATGATTCCCAATCGGTTCGTCGATCATGGTGATCCGCCTGAATTCCACGCGATCGATGCGAGCCTCTGGTTCGTGATCGCTGCCGGCGAATTCTTGGAATTGGCTACATTACATAAACATACTATTACCGATCAGAAACAGCTTGAAACCGCCATGCTCGCCATTGTCACGGCGTATCGCGATGGCACACGGTTCAATATCGCGATCGATCAGCGAGACTCGCTCATCCGAGGCGGAGCACCCGGCTTTGCGCTCACATGGATGGACGCCCGCATTGGGACGTGGTGCGTCACGCCTCGAATTGGCAAACCGATCGAGATTCAAGCACTCTGGATCCGTGCCCTTCACTTTGTGTCCCGATTTGCACCGCAATGGTCAAAACTCCAGGACGCCGCCCGCAAGTCAGTTGCACAGAATTACTTTAATACCGCGCTCTCCAGCGTACATGACTGCATTGATGTCAATTTCGAATCTGGCCATATTGACTCGGCATTGCGAGCGAATCAGATATTTGCTCTCGGCGGAATGGGGCCATCGCTGTTTTCCAGAGAACAAATCGCCGCGGCATTGGCAACAATTGAGCAAAAACTATTGACACCAATGGGGCTTCGCACGCTCGCGCCGGGAGAAAAAAACTATCAGGAGCGATACGAGGGTAATCGTGAAGCCCGCGATTTCGCCTATCACCAGGGCACAGTGTGGCCCTGGTTACTTGGTCCCTTTGTTGAGGCCTGGGTGAATCACCGGGGCAACACATCGGCGGCCAAAATGGAGGCCAGAAAGCGGTTTCTTGAACCACTGCTCGCCGCCTCAAAAACACCGGGCGCAGGCGGCATAAGCATCGGCCATATCGCTGAAATCGCCGATGGTGCAGCCCCGCACTTTGGGCGCGGTTGTCCCATGCAGGCCTGGAGCCTGGCAGAAGCACTGCGATTAGACGCGATGGTTCTCAGAATCTGATTACAAACAGCCCGCGGAATACGCATCAACAAAGTCGAGGTAATCGAAGAAGTCGATCGTCCCGCTGTTATTGAAGTCTGCCGCCGGATCTTCACTTGAGAACGCATCGACGAAGTCGAGGTAGTCAAAGAAGTCGGTTGATCCATCACCATTGAAATCGGCGGGACAGATCGGTAACAGGTTCGCACGCCATGCGCCGCGGCCATAGGTTCCTGCCACGATCACGCGCTGGTTGTTGTAAATTTGCAAGTCACCAACGTTGACGTTGGGGAAACTGGCATCATCTTTCACCCAGTTGCGGCCTCCATTGAGCGAGACAAAAATTCCTGAGCCGGTGCCTGCGTACATCACGGGATTGGGTGCGCCAAAGTCCACGGCGAGGGCAGTGATTCCCGCGCCGGCTGGAAGCGTGCCCGTCATGTTGGTCCAGTTTGCACCAAAATCATCGGTGCGGAAGACACGATTGCCGGTGGTATTGAAGTACGAGACATATGCCGTTCCAGCGGCTGTGGGGCTGATGCAGATATCCGAGACATCGCCATTGACAAGGCCCGCTGAGCGATCGACCCATGTCGTGAGATTCTGCGTGACTTGTACCCTGCCAGTGGAAGACCCGGCGTAAATAGTGTTGGAACTGGTTTTAGCAACGGCGATGGCATTCAGCGTGCCGCCGGTTCCTGCAATCGAACCGCCAGAAAGTGCAGTCCAGGTTGGAGTTCCAGCAGTGGAATTGGTGGTTCGCCACACACGGGTTGTGCCCCCGAGCAGGGTGGTTGCGGAATTCGGATCGCGGATCAGCGGCGCAATGAAGTTTACAGCATCTGAACTCCAGGGACCGGTGATGTTTACACCACTGGAATTTGACCAGCGCGTAATATCCAGATAGACGTAGGTTGTGTATCGCCGCGTAGAAGTGCTTGGATCAAATACAGACCAACCACCATCGCCGGTTTGCAACTGAGGCCAGGTCATGGACGCTGTTGTGCGTTCAGGCGTTCCGTTGTCCTGTGTTCCACCCAGCATTCGTTCAACGGAGGTTGGGTGCAGTGCGATTTGGTAGATCTGGCCAACTGCGAGAGTCGAGTTCAGATTGATCCAGTTGGTGCCGCCGTTTGTGGATTTGTAGATTCCGCCGTCATTGCCTTCCCAGATTGTTGGGCCAGGGCCAAAGACCATGGTGTGATGGTCAGGGTGAACGCCGGTTGAATTGCCTGAAACTTCGGTCCAGGTGTCACCACCGTTTGTGGATTTGGAAATTCCGACCGTGGCGTAGCGAGGATCGACGCCGCCGACATAGATTGTGTTGGGATTCAAGGGATCAACACAGATATAGGTGTTGTACGCGCCCTGTGGGTTTGGATAGTTCGGCGTGGCAGTTTTCTGTGTCCATGTTGTACCGCCGTCTGCGGTGCGCCACATTCCCAGAATGCCGCCACCATTCACAAAACCTGCGTAGGCGATCAAGGGGTTGGATTGCGAGATTGCCACATCGACATGTGAGAAACCGCTGGCAGGGAGGCCGCCGGTGAGTTTGGTATAGCCCGCGCCGCTGTTTGTTGATTTCCAAACGCCATTGCCGCGTGCGCCGACAAGAATGGTGCTTGCGTTTGCAACTGACATGCTTGAGGAATCGATAATCAGACGGATAGGCCAGGTGTTGCCACCATCATCGGAACGGAATGTTCCTTCGCTCGTGGCGGCGTGAATGATGTTGGCGTTGGTTGGATCAACGAACATCTTGGAAATTCGATTGCCAACCTGAGCTGCGGTTGCGACACGTTCCCAGGTTGCGCCCGCATCGAGGGAGCGGAAGATGCCGTCGCCATTGCTTCCGGCGACATAATCGCCTGTGCCCAGGAACACCAGATTTGGGTTGGTTGCAGAGACTGCTATCGCGCCGCAGTTGAGGATTGAAAGTTCATCGGTGAGCGGGGTCCAATTGGTGCCGCCGTTGGTGGTTTTCCAGGCGCCACCGGATGCTGTCGCGATATAGCAGATGTTTGCATTGGTGGCATGGGGAGCGATGCCGGTGATTCTGCCTCCGGCGTTTCCTTCATATGACCAGTATTCGCTGGACATGGGGCGTGGGCCGACGAACGTCCAGGTTTGGAATGTACCCGCTGGCGCGATTGGCGACCAATCGGGGACTGCATTTCCGAGTGTGCGAACGTAGCCGTAGGGGGCTGGACCAGCACCGCCGTTTCCCCGGCGCTTGTCTCGGAGCACGATTACACCTTCAGGCTTGATAGCTGGAACCCGACCTTCTACCCGCAATTCATCCATGGTCATGGTGCGGGTAACGGGAGCAGTTTTAGACTGGGCGCAGCCGGCGGCGAGGGCCAAAAAAATCGACGCACCGACCACCAAGTTACAGGACGTGTTCATTCTCTTCTCCATTAGGTCATCATTCGGAGCCTCTCGCGGGAGAGTTCCGACAAATCCGCTGAGTTAGAACCAAATTGAAGTTGAATCAAGGTCGCCCGACACAGGACGCAGGAGGGTATGCGCTTCTGCTTTGGAAAGTGCAGGAAACAGCATATTTGTAATCGGCGATGGTGGCGGTACTTTGATTGGCGGACGCTACCAATGATTGGGAAATGACCATCAAATCCGTCTGTGTCTTCTGTGCATCCAGCCATCGCATTGATCGCAAATACTTCGAGGCGGCAACCGCTGTCGGCGAGGCCCTGGCGAAGGCGAAGCTCCGCGTTATTTTTGGCGGCGGGCGCGCTGGGCTGATGGGGGCAGTTGCGGATTCAGCACTCAGGTGCGGGGGCGAGGTAGTGGGGATTTTGCCCGATTTCATGGGGCATCATGAAGTCGGACATCAGACTTTGACCGAGATGCGAATTGTGGATTCGATGGAGATGAGATTGGGAATGATGCTGGCAGAGTCTGATGCATTTGTGGTTTTGCCGGGTGGACCAGGAACACTGGAGGAGTTGTTTTTTATCATCAGCCGTCG
>SXOY01000238.1 GCA_005776545.1 Planctomycetia bacterium
CGCGACCAATGTCAGCTTGGGATACTTCACCAGCCGCTCTTTCATGTACTTGATCCACTCATTCTGATTCGCCGCCGTCAGCGAAGCAGTCACGATTGCGACTTCGCCCTCGGGCTCATCACCGCCGATGTCCTTCGCCATCGCGTCGACCAGCGCAAAACCAATATCTTTCGCAGTGGCCTGATTCACCAGGAATTCGCGAGCTTCCGTCCCTGCATCCGCATCCCACGTGATTACCTTGACGCCCTTGGCCCGCGCCTTCTTCATCGCCTGCCCCAACACCTCTGGGTCATTGGGCGACACCGCGATCACATCCACACCCTGCAACGCCCACCGATCGATCATGCTCGCGGCCTTCTCAGGCGATCCATCCGTCGGGCCATCATAAATCAGTTCAACATTCCCAAGTTCCTTCGCCGCCTCTTCCGCACCCTTGGCACACGTTGTGAAATACGGCACACCCTTCTTCTTGGGCAACAGACAAATCTTGATCTTCTTATCGCTCGGAGCAGCATCGTTCGAACTCTCGCGTGCGCCCATGCCAACCATCGCGGCCATTCCTACGACACATGCCACTGCGATGTACGACTTGAAGATTCGCGCCTTGAAAATTCCGTTCATCGATCTACTCCTCGCATTTCCGTCACGCCTGCTTCCTGGAAGCAAGATTGTTCAGCACCACCGACACAATCAAGATAGCTCCAACTGCAATCAGGATAACCTCATCATTACTCCAATGCCAACTCACAAATTCGCGTAATTCGTGAATAATCAGCACTCCCAGCACCGTCCCGATGATCGTTCCGCGGCCGCCAAATATGCTGGTTCCGCCCAAAACCACCGCCGTAATGACTTCAAGCTCAATCCCCGCCCCCACATCGGCCTTGGCAGTATTCCTTCTTGCCGCGAACACGATCCCGCACACCGAAGCGAAAAAACCCGCCAGCGTGAACAAGGCAAACTTCACACCTTCGGTGGGGATTCCGCAGTACATCGCCGCCCGCTCATTGCCACCAACCGCATACACCCACGCGCCCCACGCACTCCGCGCGGCGATCACCGCCACGACCAGCGCGCTCACGACAAATATTCCGCCCAATACTGGCCCGCTCGACAATCCAAGAAACGACTCTGGAAAACCGGAGATTGGCTTCCCTTTGCTGATCCCCTCGGCCAATCCCCGATAAGCCGCCAGTGTTGCGAGCGTCACCAGCAAAGGATGCACTTTCAACTTCGCAACAAAGAACCCATTCAATGCCCCCGCCGCAATTCCCACCCCCAGCGCCGCCGCGGCCGCGCCCCACATCGGCACACCCGCCTGATAGAGCAACCCCATCACCACCGCCGACAACGCCATCGTCGATCCCACCGACAGATCAATCCCACCCGTGATAATGATGAAACTCATCGGCAACGCCAGCATCGCCAGTTCAAACGCGTGCGTCGCAATCCCCATCTGCGTCGTCGCCGTTACAAACGCCGGCTCGAGCCACCACGCAATCCCCATCAACACAATCAGCAGCCCCGCGAGCACGCACTCGTGTACTCGTAACACCATCCGATTCGGCATGAGCGCGTGTGCTTTCTTCACGCTGGCGTCCTCGCACGCTTCATGCCCCAGGAAAAACTCGGCATCGCCGACATGAACACCGCCGCCAGAATAAACACCCCCTGAATCGCACGCTCCCAGAACGTCGCCATTTCGCCCAGCTTCAAGAACACCAATCCAGTCCGGATACTCCCCAGCAAAATCGCCGCCAGCACTGTCCCCACAATTCCGCCCACTCCACCTCTAATAGATGTCCCACCCACCACCACCGCCGTCACCACCACAAGCTCAAACCCATTTCCAATTCCAGCCTCAATCACCGACTGCTGCGGCACACTCACGACCGCCGCCACGCCAGTGAGCAATCCCAGAACTACGAACGCAAGCAGCTTCACCTGGGTCACCGAAACTCGTGCCAACTTCGCCGCATCCGCATTTCCGCCCACCGCTCGCACCTTCACACCAATCGTCGTCCACCGCATCACCGCAACACTCACCACCACCACAATCGCCGCAACCCACACGCTCCAGGGCAAGCCCGCAAACCGTTCCGTCCCAATCGCGCGAATCGCCGGCGGCAAATCCGTAATCCAATTTCCACCAAGCGAAATTTCCGTCACCCCGCGCACGATCGTCAACATTCCCAGCGTCGCCACAATCGAAGGAACTCGCCCCACTGTCACCAGCAACCCATTCAAAAGCCCCGCCGCCGCACCCGCGCCAATCGTCATCGCCACGACCACTGGAGCCGAAAACCCCCAATGCTGCGGCGAGCTCGTCAGCCCCATCACCGCCGCCAACACACCAAAAATCGATCCCACAGAAATGTCAATCTCGCCAACCATGATGACCGCGGTCATGCCACATCCGACAATGACCACCGGCGCAATCTGCACCAGCAGGTCTCGCGCGTTTTCAAGCGAGGCAAACTGTGGATTCACCATGCAAACCGCAATCGCCGTCACCGCAAGCACCAGCCCCAGTGCGCAATTCCATCGCGCATCCTGCCAATACCGCGACCCACCCATCGACATGGCGCTGCGACTTGGAGCAGTCATCGTTTACTGCTTCCATCTGCGCGATCGCGTTCAGCTCCTACAGAGTGCCACATAGCCAAGCGTAATCCAGTCGCTGACAGCTTGGATCAGCCAAATTTGCGGTGACCAGCCCACTGCGTTAGGATCGAGTTCGCGCCATCATTCCTGAATTTTTCATTTCGACTCGAACCTTTCAGTCCAGGTACACCTACCGCTCAATTGGACCGACTGAGTGATTGAATCAGGCCCATCGAGTCGATTATCAGACAGAATACGAGGAACACACGAGTGGAGTCAGAAGCATTGCCGCCGCCACAGACTGGGAAGATCGAGTCCGAAGTGCCAGCTGCGATGGGGCGCACTATTGGCCGCGGTGCTACATGGATGGTGCTTGCGTCTCTTGGAGGCAAAGGGCTTGCATTTGCGGCACAGATCGTGCTTGGCATCTGGCTTACCAGTGCGGACTATGCGGTGTATGGCGTCGCGCTTGCCATCAGTGGTTTTGTCGCGGTGTTCAAAGATGGCGGCGTGCGAGAGGTTCTGATCCAGCGGGGCAAATCTGAATACGACAACTTGCTGGGACCAATCTTCTGGCTTTCAACCTGGATGAACATACTCGCTGGCATGGCCATTGGGCTTGTTGCGGGTGTGATTGCGTACCTTCAGAGCCAGGAACCTCCTGTACTTCCCATCAGTTACCAGAATCCGTGGCTGCCCTGGATGCTCGTCATTGTTGCGGTGGCCATTCCGATTCAATCTCCTTCTGCGATTTTGCAGGCACGTCTGCGCATCGACCTTCGCTTTTCTGAATACAGCCGTGTGACCATGTGGTCAGCATTAATACGAAATATCACGTTGGTGGCCGGAGCCTGGTGGCTTCGCAATCCCCTGGCGTTTTTCATCCCCATGATTATCATCGGCGTGTACGAAGGCGTCGCTATCTATAGATTGACCCGCGAAACCCCCTGGCGGCTTTCAGCGAAACTTCATATGTGGAAAGACTTGCTTTCCATCGGCGGCTGGATGATGCTTCAAACCGCTGCCAATATTTTGTTCGATCTCGCAAGTTTCGGCGTCATTGGCTTGTTTGTTCCCAATGTCATCGTCGGCAACTATGTCTTTGCCTACACCTGGATCACGCAGACTCAGACGCTGATCGGTTATGCGCTTATGCAGGTGCTCTTCTCAGCCCTTGCCCGCTTGAAGGATGATCTCGAGCGTTTTCGCTGGGCCATTCGTCGCGCACAACGGGTCCAGATGCTGCTTGGTTCCACTGCATCGCTTGGACTTGCTGTCATTATGCGTCCGCTTCAATCGATGATCTGGGGCGAGAAATGGGTCGACTGTGTTTCAGTTGTCATGATTCTGGGAGCGTTCTTTCCATTCAGAGTCACCTTCGGACTTTCGAATGCCGCCATGCTTGCACGGGGCCACTTCAAGGAACTTTCGCTTATTACGCTCGCCGAAGGGATTTTCATCGTTGCCGCCGCGGGCCTGGGCGCGTCCGTCGATTGGACCGTTAACGGAATCCACTTTGGTGGCGACGCCAACAGCATCGCCTGGGCGGTTGGCATTTCACTGATCTTGTGCCGCATTGCGGGCACGTGGCTTTCACTTCGCGAGATACATATCACGCTTCTTGACATCATCAAAGGCATGTTCCCGGCGTGGCTGGTATCGCTTGCGGCGGCGGGGATCGCATTGACAGCCACTGACAAAACTCATGCCAACGAGTTTGTTCATGAATTGGTGAGCAATGCACACTTGAACAGCCGAATCGCGGATTTCGTGATGGTCTGCCTGATTGGTGCGATTTTCTCAGTGCTCATGGCAGTGTTCTCGCGGTTCCTGCTGCGGTCTTCGGTTGAAGATGTACTGGGAGTTTTGCCGGTGCGATTTGCGTCGCTAGGTCGGCGCGTTATGTTTATGCCAGCGGGGAAGTGAAGGATCACCGGGTGCGAGGCATACGCTGAGAGCGCTGAGCGAGTGGCGTGTTAAGCGACAGTCATGCGGGGGAACAGCGTCAAGATGGCGATGCCACTTCAGGACTGATACCACTCTTCTAAAACAGCCTTCCACATCACCAGCGAATTCACTGCAATAAACCGCTTCCTCACATCTTCCTTCTTTGGGTGATGCTCAGCAAACCGAATTCCGAATTTTCGCATGGTCATTGCCGTTGACTGTTCGCGATGATTGAAAAGACCG
>SXOY01000239.1 GCA_005776545.1 Planctomycetia bacterium
CTCGGTTGGGTCTCGCACTATTCGGAATGCGATTGAAACGTTGAAAGACAATGACCACATCAAGGGCGTGATCGTTCGCATTGATTCACCGGGTGGGTCGGCGATGGCAAGTGAAATCATGTGGCAGGGGTTGCGAGCGCTGGCCGCGAAAAAGCCAGTGTGGTCCAGCGTTGGTTCAATGGCAGCTTCCGGCGGTTATTACGTTGCCGTGGGCACCGATAAGATTTATGTGAATCCTTCGAGCATCGTCGGATCGATCGGTGTTGTGGGTGGCAAAGTTGCGATGGGTGGGCTGTTTGAAAAGTTCCATGTGAACACAGTCTCTCGCGCTCGTGGCCCGCGTGCAGGGATGTTCAACAGTACAACAGTCTGGAGCGATGCCGAACGCGAACTGGTTCGCAAAAAAATGACCGAGACCTATACCCAGTTCACCAGTCGCGTTTCGGCTGGGCGAAAGGGGATCGATCTGGACAAGACAGCGGCGGGGCGTTTGTTTACCGGCAACAAATCACTTGATCTGAAGATGGCTGACAAGATCGGTGGTATTGAAATCGCTATCAAAGATC
Source organism: Planctomycetia bacterium (assembly GCA_005776545.1). Next base: position 567 of record SXOY01000239.1, read on the forward strand.
TGGCGAAAGAATTGAAGCTTGAATCGTACGATGTACTTGATTATCCTGAACCCAAGACCTTGGCAGAGACCATCGGCGAAACGCTCGGAGGATTTGTTGAATCTCCAAAAGTCGGGGCAAGTCAGCAGGCAACCGATGCGGCATTCTGGCAGGTTCCGGCCCAAATAGTGGGGCCTCATGCCTGGCCGCAGATTAAGCAGGGAATCGATACCATGATGCTGCTCCGAAAGGAACCAGTACTGGTTGTCACACCATCGATCTTCATTTTCGGCAAACACTAATGCTTATTCTGGGGATCGAATCCTCGTGCGATGAAACAGCAGCGGCAGTTGTAGAGGACGGCCGTAGTGTCAAATCTAACGTTGTTGCAAGCCAGACTGGTTTGCACGCCGAATACGCCGGCGTTGTTCCTGAAATCGCAAGTCGTGCACACGTCGAGAGCATTCTCCCCGTTGTGCGGCGCGCACTTGGTGATGCTGGAGTCTCGCTTGCTGACATTGACGCTGTTGCGGTCGGAAATCGACCTGGGCTTATTGGTTCGTTGCTGGTTGGAGTTGCGGCGGCGAAAGCGCTGGCGTGGTCCTTAAACAAGCCTCTCATCGGTGTTGACCATGTGCATGCTCACCTTTATTCGGGGGCATTGCTCAAGCCGGGCGATCATGCGGTGAACATTGAGTTTCCTGCACTTGGCCTCGTGATCAGCGGCGGGCACACTTCGCTTTACCTTCTTCGGTCGTGGACTGATCTTACGCGGCTCGGTGCAACTATTGATGATGCAATTGGCGAGGCATTCGATAAGGCTGCAACCATGCTGGGGATTCCCTTCCCTGGCGGGCCAAACCTTGACAAACTTGCGCAGACTCCGGGCGCCGACCCCACGATCGCTGATTTGCCAATCAGCAGACTCTCGCCATCCAGTCTCGACTTTTCATTTTCTGGCCTCAAGACCGCGATGCTCTATGAGGTCAAAGGTGTGCCGACTGGTCCGCGAGCAAAGGTCCCCTCGCCGCCAGCGCCGCCAATGACGGATTTGCGTCGTGCTTCGTTGGCTGCGGCTTTTCAGAAGGCCGCAGTCAGTGCGGTGACATTGCGAATTGATCGAGCAATCGAACAACTCGCCCAGCAAAAGGTACATCCTAAAACCCTCTTAGTTGGCGGCGGAGTTTCAGCAAACTCTCTGATGCGTTCTGAACTTCAGCTCGCATGTGTGCGTCATGGGATCACATTGCAGATTCCAGCAATGCAGTATTGCATGGACAACGCCGCGATGCTCGCCGGTCTCGCGCACGAATTATTTCTTGCTGGCAAAGTATCAGACCTCACACTTCAAGCGGTGCCAACTACCGGTGTATAGCGAAGGCGTCCATCCCGCGCGGATTGATGAAGAAGAACTCTTCTCGCAGTGCCGCATGACAAGGGGATATTCAACCGGCCCGGGCGGTCAGCATCGCAACAAAGTGGCGTCCCTGGTGCGGCTTGTTCATTCTCCAACCGGCTGTGAGGCACAGGCCGGCGAACGCCGTGAGCCGGAGATGAACCGCAAGACTGCGATCCGCAGGTTGCGCCTTGTCCTGGCGGTCGAGGTGCGGACAGTAGTTCCCCGCGGCGATCAACGGAGCGAGCTATGGCGTCAGCGTTGCGGAGCCGATGGTCGAATTGTGTGCAGTGACACACATAGAGATTTCCCAAGCATGCTCAGCGAGGCGCTTGACATGATTGAGGCATGCGATCTTGACGAAAAGAAAGCTTCATTGAGGCTGGCCTGCAGCATGAGCCAATTGGTTCGATTTGTCAAGAAACACCGCGCGGCGTTCACATGGTGGAACAGGCAACGCGTTGCTGCAGACCTGCACACATTGAAGTAGCTTCGCAAAAACAACAACCCCGGACGTGAGTCCGGGGCTGAGGATTTACTACACTATTCACCGGCAGGTCGAAACCAATGTGTTCTCAGTTCGATCGGACTCGAACCTCAAATCACACAGATTTCAGCGACGACGACGAGCTGCAGCCAGGCCACCGAGGCCGAGCAGAGCAAGTGAGGCTGGGGTTGGAACGATTGCAACCTTGAGACCACCGTTGGCCAAAGGAGCACCATTGAAGTTGAAGTTGCCCGAACCCACGTTGATCATGTTGTCGGTGCTGGTACCAATTCCAACTGGGCCGCGTGTTTGCATTCCGACGGTTGCGAGCGAAGCACCGTTAAGCGCGGTGTACTGAACGCTCATGAAGATATTGGTCGTATCAAGCCAGATATTCAATCCAGCGAGTGCGCCATCACCAAATTGCAAGCGTGTGCTTGAGTTGACAGCAAGGTTCAGAGCAGGCAGGTTAAAGCCGAAGCCGCCGATGAAAGAACCATCGGACTGACGGTAGAAACGGATGATGCCGCTGCCGCCAGTCGCTGCCCAAGCTGTGGTTCCGGTGTTGGCAATGTTGACGCCAACGTTGCCAAGGTGTCCCATGCCGGTCATGTTCAGGTCGTCGGCGATTTCAGCGCCGCCGGTGTTGAATACCCCAGTGAGTGCTGAGGGTGGATTGGTCCAATTGTCGTACCGAGTCACATCAACAGCGGGGCTGATGTCTTCGACGATATTGCCATTCAGGTCAATGACCAATGAGCCTTGCTCCGGTGCAGCTGGGAGAATTGGTCCAGCAAGTGCGGATGCCGCGATACCAGCAACAGCCAACATACCAAATGCAATCTTCATGTCTCTCTCTCCTCTAATTGGAACCCAGCCCCAGCGTGAGGCTGGGAGATGGACAATACATGCGCAATCAGCAAACAAGCCGACTGCGGCTGCACAGCGCGGAACACTGCACAGACAAGGAACTCTCCTCCAAGCATCAATTTAACCGGTTTTGGGGGGTTGTGTCAACAACAAAGCAAAAAATCTGACAATTTTCCTTGCACGACTTCGAATTATTATCCCGTTAGGGTGCAATATCTCCCAAATGGCAATTATGCAGCCATTGCTCGAAGCCCTGGTGACAAAATGGGTAATCTGAAGAAAGTCCAATTAGTCGTTGTGCTTAGCCCGAAGTTTTGTGGATAAGCGACACAGCAATTGAGCACGTTCAAATTCGCCAAGCCAATCTGAGATCCCCATCGCCATTTCATCTGTTGGCACAACAGCACTGGGCAACATGCAGGATGCACCAAGTTGTTTTGCCGCTTTCGCTCTCATTCGACTGAGAGAGTTGTCACCATACAACCCGATGAGATCAAACTCTTCATTCATGAAAATCACAGTTGGAACTCGATTCCCGCCGCAGATTTTGACCATGTTGGAAAGTTCGATTCCCTTGTCACGATCAATGATGCGAAGTTCGATGTTCTTGCTTGCATCCGCAAAGTGACGGAAGATCGGCACCTGCTGGGCGCAATCGCCGCACCACATACCCGAAATCACCAGCACCGGCATGTGCCGCGAGAACGATGCCAGGAGCGACACCTGCTCTGGCCGCAGCGAAATGCGTTTGTCCGCGTTTATCCAATTCTCTTGTTGAGATTCCGAGCCTGACTTGATGTAATCAGAAAACGAAAGACCCTTGTCAAAGTAAGACCGCAGAAGTGGGGGAGTGAGCATGATGGATTTTAGATGATGAACTGGCCGAACGCGTTACACGTATTCGAAGCTCAGCAGTATCCACAAAATTACCATCGGTTCAGAACACAGGTAGCCGCATTCCGTACGATGCGGTGCATGATCCAGCCAAACCCGATTGCAATGTTCTCTCGCTTTCCAGTCTCGGTCATCATCGCGCTCATCTCAATCGCAGTCACGCTTCGGTACAAGATGGCGGCCCCCAGTCCGGCGATCGAAATATTCATCGGCAGTGCAGTGCCTCTCGAAAAACAGCCGTGGCTGCTCTTCACCACTATCTTCCCTCACGGCAATCTCATGCACATCTTCTTCAACCTCAGTGCATGGTGGTATTTCGCGAGGGTCACTGAAGCAATTTGGGGGCCATCAAAGCTGCTCGGTGTAACCATCCTCACTGCCATCATCAGTAGTGCCGCAGAAATAGCCCTTTTCCGAGGCGGTATCGGGCTGAGCGGCGTGGTCTATGCGCTGGTCGCAATGATCTATGTTGTTCAGCAAAAGGACCCGCGATTTGCAGGTGTTGTCACTTCGAAAACCGCGAAGCTCTTTGCAGTGTGGTTCGTCGTTTGCATCTTTCTTACCGTCTTTGACATCATGGCGGTTGGAAATGTTGCGCACGGAGTGGGCGCACTTTCAGGCGCGATGATCGGCTGGGCGGCAGTCTCTGAAAAATCAAAACGCCCTATGCACATCGCCGCGATTGTCGGTCTCGCGGTCGTTTCACTTGTGGGTGCCACGATCGCCCGCCCGTACGTGAACATTGAATCACGATTCGCTACCCCTGGGAAATAACTCATGTTCGGTTCTCACCTCTCAATCGCGGGCGACATGTGCAACGCACTTCGCGATGCCGAAGCCCTCGGCCTCGACACTGTCCAGGTCTTCACCAAGAACCAGCAACAATGGAAAGCCAAACCTCTCCCCGATTCTCAGATCCGCGACTGGCACGCCGAGATCAAGCGCCTCAACTGGACTGGCCCCGCCCGCGGCACAAGCCACGCCTCCTACCTCATCAACCTCGCCTCACCCGACGATGTGCTCTGGAAAAAATCCATCGACCTCATGCGAGATGAAATCGAGCGATGCGAACTACTCTCTATCCCCTATCTCGTCCATCACCCCGGCGCATACACAACATCGACTCTCGAAGAAGGAATCAAACGCATCGCCGCCGCGTACGCGATCATCTTCAAAGACACAAAGGGCTACTCCACAATCTCCTGCCTCGAAGGAACCGCAGGCGCTGGCACCAACATCGGCGGCGACTTCGCCCACCTCGCGCTCCTCCGCAAACTCATCTGCGAAGCCACCGGCCAACCTGCCCGCATCGGCTTCTGCCTCGACACCTGCCACATGCATGTCGCCGGGTATGACATGTCCAGCCGTGCCGCCGCCGAAGCCACACTCGCACAGTTCGATTCACTCTGTGGCCTGAAGAACCTGCACGTCATGCACATCAACGACAGCAAGGGCAAGCTCGGCAGCCACCTCGACCGCCACGACCACATCGGGGCTGGCGAACTCACTCCCAAATCGCTGAAAGACAGCGGTTTCGCAGGAGTCCTGAACCACCCGGCTATTCGCTCCGTACCCAAGATCATGGAGACTCCCAAAGGCGATGACCCCAAAGGCACTCCGTTCGATACCTTGAATCTCCGCCGCCTCAAGGGCCTGATTGACAAACCCGCGGCAAATCCCACGCGGGGAAGGTAAACGGATTGAAGTGACCCTGCGGATTGTGCCGACTTTGACAGCGGAGAACCTTCTCTACTCAACGCGCAGATACTGCGCATTGATTCCCGCCTCTGATCAAGCCTCGGATTGCATTTATGAAGACCAATTCGCCACGCCATTTCCTGTCCGCGACCATGTGCATCTTCGCCGCGGCGACTTTTGCAGGCTGTGCTTCCAATCGGGCCGCCAAGCCCGCAGAGAAAGAAACCGAACTGGTTGATGCACTCGACCAGGCAAAACCAACAACCGTCCTCGATCCTGCCAATTCCGCCGTCCGCCGAGGCAATTCCCTTCGTGCGCAGGGCCTGCTCGATGATGCACTCAAGGAATTCGAAAAGGCGATCGAAACGAATCCCACATTGACGGTGGCATTCATGGGCGCTGGCGATATCTATCGCCAAAAAGGCGATTACGTCGGCGCTGAAAAGCAATACGGCACTGCCGCGGAGCTTGAGCCTCAGAACTTTGATGCACAATACCTCCATGGTCTCACGCTTCAGCTTCTCAATCGCGCTGCCGATGCGGTGCGGGCGTACTTGCGAGCTCTTGCTGTCAAGCCGGATGATTTCAATGCCAACTTGAATGTCGCCACGGCGTATCTGCAACTGGGTGAACCGTCACAGGCCATCACGTTTGCCGAGCGGGCGGTTCGAATTAACAGCCAATCGGCGCCCGGTCGTACGAATCTTGGTGCGGTGTACAACGCAATGGGTCGCTACGAAGATGCGGTTGTTGAATATCAACAGGCTGCCGAACTCGCGCCGCTGACTGCGCCGCTCCTCTTGAACCTCGCCGATGCCTTGGGGAAGTCGGGGCGTACTGCTGAGATGGTCAACACGCTCGAGCAACTTACAAAGACCGCTCCTTCGGCCAATGCGTATGAGCGACTGGGTTCGGGCTTCTTCAAACTCCGGCGCTATGAAGACTCGCTTGCCACGTTCCGTCGCGCCATCGAGATCGATGCGAACCACTATCCGGCGATCAACGGCATTGCCGTCTGCAAGCTCAACGAGTTTCTCTGGTCTGAGGAAAAGAACGAAGAGGCTCGCCAGGAAGCCCTTCGCATGCTCCGTCGTTCGCTGCAATTAGAACGCCGCCAGCCCAAGATCATCGAGCTATTGGGCCGCTA
>SXOY01000240.1 GCA_005776545.1 Planctomycetia bacterium
GATTGCCGCGAAATCGCCGCGGCATCGGTGCCGAGTTTAGAGAACCAACCGCTGGACATGTTCCACATTTGATCGAGCAGCGGACGATCGCATTCAGGATGGAAGAGGAAGCCGTAGGTCTTCACGCCCACTTTGTACGCAATGTTCTTTGTGCTCTTGCTTGTCATCAGCAAGGTTGCGCCGGGCGGGAGAGTTCTCACTTCCTGCTCGCAACTGAATGGTTGATGATGATTCCAGGGAATTCCGGCCAACATTGTCTCAGTTTGCCCGGGAATGGTCAGCGATACCGGATTGAATCCCAATTCCGGATTTCCTTGTTTGTACGCAACCGTGCCGCCCAATGCGTGCGCAATGAGTTGTGCACCCAGGCAAAGCCCGATGACGGGAAGCCCTTTGTCATGTGCTTTTTTCAGAAACTCCGCCTCTGCCTGCATCCAGGGATAGGTACCGATATCGGTCACATTCTGCGAGCCACCAAGTACGAGCACGCCAGCGACATTGTCTAGATCCGCAGGGACGCCCGATCCGCCTTCTGATAATGCGAGATGGGGCTTGCGGATATCAAGTTGAAACCCCCGGTCGCGAAGCGTGACACCGAAACGACCCGGACCAAGTTCACCGTGTTGAAAGATTGTAATTCGTGCCATGGCAATTCCCTTGTGGAAGTCACACCCGAACCATTTCGGCGTACTCGTTGTAACGGGCATCAATTTCAGCGCGCGTGAGCGATTTGAAACGATCCAGACTGAACTCTTCGATCGTAAAACTGGCGGTCACAGTTGCATATGCGAGCGCCTGACGAAGCGTGGGCATGGAGAGCTGGAGTCTGTCGCCGCGAGACAGTGCGTGAGCCTTCAGACTCGCCAGATGTCCCATGAACCCGCCCGCAAACGTGTCGCCCGCGCCAGTAGGATCGATCACTTTCTCAGTCGGGAATGCGGGCAATGCCGCAATCGTGTCACTAGATCCATCGCGACAGGCGATCATGCAGCCGTGTTCGCCTTTTTTGACAATCACAAATCGCGGTCCCATGCCCAGCAATTTGCGTGCAGCAGCAACGCTGTTCTTCGTGCCTGTGAGCAACTCGGCTTCATCGAAATTCAACACCAGTCCATCAACCGCTTTGAGCATCTCTTCAAGATCGGCCCGCGCCACATTGATCCAGAGATCCATCGTGTCGGCCACTGCGAGCGCGCGATTGGGAAACTGCCTAAGCAACTTTAACTGGTTGCCGGGGTGCATATTGGCCAGAAATACGAACCGTGAATCGCGATACATTTCAGGTACCGGCGGCAGCGCTTCTGCCAGCACCCCTAGCTCTGTTGTCAGCGTCTCGCGGCTGTTCATGTCGGCGGAATATTTTGCCGCCCAGTAAAACGTCTTGCCGCCCTTGCGAACTTCCAATCCGGTTGAGTCAACATTGTGAAGCGAACGGATGAACTTGAGGTTTTTCTCTTCGAAGTCTTCCCCCACTACTGCGACAAATCGAACCGGCGTGTAGAGCGCGGCCGCGGCAGCAAAGTAGACACCAGACCCTCCAAGCACGTGTTCAGCGTGCCCGGTGGGAAGGTAGACAGAATCGGTTCCGACGGTTCCAGTTACTACGAGACTCATGCCGCCAGAGTAGGACAGGGCGGCTCGATTGGGCGAGGTCAGAAACTGTGATTTCAATGAAAATCAACGACGGCGACGTGCAGCCAGCAGGCCCGAAATGCCCAGAAGTGCAGCGGCACCTGGCGCAGGAATACGAACCACCGTCAAGCGGAACGTATTCAACTCTGTGAACTCTGAGATGAAGCCGTAGTTGGGGCGGTTGAGGCCGATGACGTTGAGGAAGCCCTGGCCCTGGCGATCGCCAAATCGCATGACGTCGAACTGTTGACCGATAGAAGCGGTAAACCCGGGCAGTAGTGAGAGTTCAAAGGTGCCTGCAGAAGGACCGGAGCCGCCACCAAAGAAATCAACAACACCCATGACGTTGAGCACATCGAAATCACCCGTCAGTCCGTTGCCAGCAAGTTCGCAGCGATAAATACAGTCGTTGGTGACACGCAAGTTGCCGTCGATCGTAAGCGTACCTGGCGATGCACCGGGAGCGATTTCGCCTTCGGAGATCACATCGGCTTGAACGGTGCCGCCGCCGCGTAATGCGCCGCGTTGAATAAGGCCGCCACTAATGATGATGCTGCCGTTCACAACATCGAGAATGCTGCCAGCCTGGTAATCGGTCAATCCAGAGACTGTGATAGTCGAGGCATTCCCAACACCCGCCCGCCCAATGCTCAAGCGACCGCCAGAGGCGATTGTGAGCGCTGTCGGCCCACTTGAGAATGTGTAGTTCACGCCGACTGTCTCGAACGTACCACCTGCACCGATTCTGTTGAAGCCCGCAAGTGCGTTGTTGCTGAGCTGATCAACATACTGCCCACCAGTCCGCAGCGTGATCTTCGAATCAATCAAGTTGACCACCGCAGCTCCATCGTGCTGCAGTTTACCAGCGAGGTCCAGAGTGCTTCCGACGCCGCGAGTGAACGTGCCACCAGAAGCGGTGATAAGTTGCGAACCTGTACCAACCGTAATCGTGCCGTTGTTTGTGAACGAACCGGTGGTGGTGAAAATCCTGCCGCCGGTGAGGGAGAACTTGCCACCGACTGAATTTTCATTCAGACCGCTGATCTGTGTAAACGTGGAGTTGACGCCGTCAAGCGAGATCTCGCCGCCGTTCTTGGTAATCGTCTGGGTCAGGAAGTCAAGCGTCGCATTGTTAGAAACGCTCCACTTCCCGCCCGTGAGTTTCTGAGTTCCAATGTCATACTGGGCACAATTTGAAACACGGAAAGTCCCGGTCTGAACTTCAATCGTCCCCGTGTTATCCAGGATTGGACCGTTGATAAACGTAACGCCTGTGCCGCCGTTTTTGCGGGTAATGCCGCGGTTTTCGAACGTGCTTTGCGCTCCGATCGCGTAGTTCATGGAGCCATCGCCGGTGATCGTGAAAGTGGAGCTCACACCGTTGATCAAGCGTGCGCCAATCACGCCATCATCGAGCGTGATTGTTCCGTTATCGTTCCAAGTCATGATCGCGCCTTCGTGATCAATCTCGGTATCGCAGATGTCGTTATTGCCCGCACCTTCGAAAATAGTGGTCCCGTGACTCACCATGCGAGTAATGTGGAAGTGTGCGTTGTTGAGTCTGGCGGTACCGGAAACATCAAGTTGGCCGGCGCGCGCAGTTGATTGCACGCGAGAATTGGTGATCGAGAAATCGCGATCAATAGTCAGGAGGTTGGTCTGCAATTCCAGCCTTGCATCCAGTGAGTTCTGCGTGAGATCCTTGATCGTTGGAGCGATATCAAGTGTGACAACATACGCACTTCCCGCGGCGCCAATTGTCACAAGAAAATCATCCACGCCGTTATCGGGAATCGTGCCAGCTGACCACGCCGAGGTGACGCTCCAGTTATCTGATGCGGCAACAAGCCAGGAGGTCGGCACATCCGCCGCCTGGGCAGAATGCAGGGCAAAAGTACACGCCGCCAGTCCAGCGACCAACGCCAGCGAGCGCGAACCACCACGAAGCCCCCGACTTGCAAAGGAACCCATACAAACTCACTTTCTCTCCGGCGCGATGTTCACCAAATACACCACGCCGCTCCCTCAACCGCATCCAACGCTGGTGAACGCTATAGGGTACCTTGTTTGGGTTGTCATTACAAGCCTATTTTGCGTGGTTCTCGGACCAATTCACCCGCCAACTTGCAGTTTTCCGAGCTTATCGCGCGTGCGGTCAAGCGATTCCTTCACCAGTTTGACATCATCGGGTCGAACTTCGAGCTTCTGATCGCTCTGCTTTGCGTACGTCTCCAGAGCCTTCTCGTACATTGAAACAGCTTTGGTCAAATCGTTGATGCGCTGCTGACGGCTGCGAGTTTCGCGATCGGCGGAGAGTTCGAGAATCTCGCCGCGTTTGTACTGACCAACCGCGAGGTCCTTGAGATGCTGATCGGTCGGATCACTCTTGTTGAGATCTTCGCGCAACGCAAGTGACTGCTCAAACACCAATGCCGCATCATCAATGCGATTCAGGCTTCGCAGTGGATTGCCTACTTTGTTCAACGCCAGCACAAGATCGTGTCGCGCTTCGAGATTTGAATCATCAGCGCTCGCAAGCCGATCGGCGATTTCAAGTGCCTCTCTGAATTTCTGAAGCGAAAGCTCATTGATTGCATCCGCATCTTTGGCTTCAACGGGAAGCAGTTTTTTCAAGGCGGCTTCAGAAACCAACTCGGCCAATCTCATATTGGCATCGCCCACGTTGTAGACCGC
>SXOY01000241.1 GCA_005776545.1 Planctomycetia bacterium
AAAGGTGCGGTAAGAGCGCACCGCTTGCGTGGTAACACGCCTGGCATGGTAAACCCCGCCGCGTGCAAGGTCACATTGGCCATCGCAGGGCGCAACCGCAAGGAAGCGACCTGATGCCTGATCCGGGCGGAATGGTGGCGGGTAGACTGCAAAGAGCCTGATGGCGACATCAGGTGAAGAGAAATGGTCGCCCAGGAGAATGCGAAAGCAGACTCCGGACAGAACTCGGCTTACACGCTTTCTGAACCAAGCACAGGCCTTCGGGAATACCGGAGGCCTGTGGCCGTTTTGGGCGATCTTCAGTTTAGTGTTGGGACACGTTCAAACCTGAATCAAGTCAGCAAAGTTGCAGCGCCAACCGGTGTTCCCATCGTTGACCAGCCCCCGCGTTGGAAGAGATCCCAATGCACCATCGAAGCGATGATGCCTGTTGTCGCCCGCGCCTCGATCGAGAACCATGACTGTCCGCCATGGGCTGCGGCCCAACCCAGAACTTCAGTTGAAGTGTGAATTGGAATATTTCGAGACATCAACGCAGGAATCGAAAAACTGATAGTTCGAGTTGTTCCATCGCCGAAGTAGTAGATCAACGATGCGTTTGTGACGCTATTTGTGGCATTGAAAAGCGACATGAACTCGGTATGCTGGTTGCCCGCCGTGGAAGTATTCATGTACCCATCGGCAAACAACCACCGAGTCGATGTGCGTGTGCCACTGGGCACACCTGTAGAATCACCCTTCGAATCATCGGAACCATCAAAAGAAACAGATACCGCGGCAGTTCCCTCATACACAAGGCTGCCTGAAACTCCAGCAACAAGCCCAAGCGAAGCCGCAGATACCCTTGACCTCTCAAACGGTGCCAACACAATTTGCCGGCTTCCTAGCGATGTTCCATCGTCTGTTCGAAGAAGCAAGTTGACGGTCTGCGTAAACGCGAGTGGATTTGATATCTCGGCAAATGCCGCAGCAGGCACGTCAACCGGTGAAATCGGTATTGCTCCTGATGCACTCCCCGAACTGGACTCACCCAGTGTAATAAACCCCTGTCCTCGCGGCGGTTCGTAATGGCTCAGGGCTGCTATCACCGGCAACGAAGTTGTTACAACCACCGCAAAGTCGCCAGAAGGTACCCACGGTTCCGAATCGAAACTGATACCGCCACGGCGTTGCGCCTCGACATTCCATGTGCGACTGATCGGAGCCTGTGATTGAACCGAAACTGTCCAAGTGACAGTGACTGCCTGATCGTTGGGGTTGAAGATTGTCACAAAATCAAGCGATGCCCCACTGTGCTTGGAGACCAATGCGAATCTCCATGTACGAGAAACATCGCTTCGAAACGCTTCGCCTGTTGCAACATCAAAATCGTAGTGACTCAGCATTGCGCCCAGATAGCCCGTGGACCGAATCTCCAGCGCATAGGGAACCTCGGCACGAACTAGGGCTCCCGCCGCATCATCACGAACGGTTGTTGTAATGCCAGCGCGTGTCGTTGCCGGGATGACTCCTTGAGCGATCACCTGATCACGATCGCCAAATTCATAATGTGCGATTACGGTGTACGAGACCGCGAACGCATTCGGATTCACCATCGGCACATATTCGTTTACCGTGTTGCTGCGGAAACCCTCCGGGAAATAGATGCGGTAATCCCCAGTAGGTGCGGCAGGCAGGATGATCTGAGTTTGTGTTGAATAACTGATGCGACGGCGCGTTCCATCTGTCACAATGGCGCCAATGTGATACGTCCCCGGAGCGACACCAGCACTACTCCACGTGAAGGTCGAAGAGGCGAAATCAGATTGCGGGAGGGCGGCATCGCCAAGTCGGAACGCAAAATCGTCGTAAGGGTTTTCGTTGTCATCAAGGAAGAACTGAACTTGGGATGTGCTGTCACGATCGCCAAATACAAAGCTCAGATTCGCGCTTTCGCCGACACGTAGGGAAGACTGAGAGGAAACTACCGATGCGATATTTGGCCACTGCGCGCCAGATTCCGTACCAGACGTGCGGGTTCCGGTGCCTCCGAATTGCCAGCCGATACCACTAAGTGGGCGACTTGCAGCACCGCCAGATCGGTATGCAAATCCCATTCCGGTACGCGATCGCGGGTATGAGTACCAACTAGAACTAATATTTATTCCATCGCCATCGGAGTATGCCCACTGATCTATCGTTCCATGATAAAATGCGTGGATATCAGAGTGGTAGAGTTCGTCGAGGTACCAATTGCGAGCACCTGAAACCGATTCGCCAGATAGTCCGAAAAAGGTATCTTGGTAGTAGTTGTCGCAAAATGTCACGTTCCAAGGTAGATACATGGTCGGATCGACAATGATGGGATCAGGATCGAGAAGTGTCAGATGGTCTACCCATATCCCTGCTGCTGCGAGTTTCCACGCAGCTTCAATGATGGCAGACGCGCCCCGACTATGACCAATTAGGTGAATTGGAAGCTCGGCGAGGGTCGAACCTGTAGGCATCATCGGGTTACTTGAGTCTCGTAAACTCGATGCGATTTGTAATCCTGGCAAACTTGTGGACGACAGTAAATCATTGGAAGCATCCGCCCAATCCGCCACAACAACAGCTTCGCCGCGCGAACTCAGATTCAAATTCGAAATGGGTCCACTTGAAGATGAAAACTGATAGTAAGTTGCAGATGGAGAAATCGAGATGGTTTCTTTCGCGGTTGCCCCAGACCCGCCAAGTGCAACGACGATCGCCTGCTGCATCGTGGATACCCAGCCCGGCAATTCACCGGACAACTGATAACCGTGGGTCACAATCGTAACTCCCGCTAAAAGTCTTCGGGATTCAAGAGGCTCGAACTGGCAAAAAGCAACAGGCATGGGCACCTCGCGGCAGTGGTAGACGCAAATGGTACACCACCCCCGCCTTCACTGGGACCTCAACGACGGCGGCGGATGGGATTCTTGGGCAACACCAGTCGGATGAATTCTGTTCTTTTCGTTCCGTATGGCTTTTGTATTCCCTGATGCCTGATGCCTGTACCATCCAGAGCGACACACCAGACGTGACCTGTATCCAAAACGCAAAGCCGCAGATTCCCAACACGGGAGCCTGCGGCCTTTTTGAAAGTTAGAGTTTTGTCAAACCAGGTTCGAGCCTAACCCCGCTTCAGCTCGCCTGCGCCCGAGGGTGGGCTTTGTTGTAGGCTTCCTGCACGCGCTGTGAAGTGAGATGCGTGTAGACCTGTGTTGTCGAAAGTGACTGGTGGCCGAGCAATTCCTGCACGCTGCGAAGGTCAGCACCGTTGTCGAGCAAGTGCGTTGCAAAGCTATGGCGAAGTGTGTGTGGGCTGATCGTGGGATCAAGGCCGACTGCCTTGAGATACTTATCAAGTTTGCGGCGGACCGAGCGAGACGAAATTCTTCCGCCGTGCTTATTCAAGAACAGCGGCAGGTTGTCACGTCCACTCTTCACGATCGAAGCAAACGCCGGATCGGTATTGGCCATCTCAACATATCTGCGAATCGCGGCCATCGCGTGTGAGCCAAGTGGAACAACGCGTTCTTTCTTACCCTTGCCACGGACATTGAGTGCTGAGCCTTCGATATCAATATCCTGCATGCCCAGGCCAACAAGTTCGCTCACGCGGATACCCGTTGAATACAACGTCTCGAGCATCGCGCGATCGCGACAGCCAAGAACATCTGCATCACCAGGAGCAGCGAGCAATCGCTCGATTTGTTCAATCGGAATCGCCTTGGGCAAACGCTTGGCCTGCCGCGGCGTGCGGATGACGGTCATTGGGTTGGTGTCAGCATAATTGCGACGATCAGCCCACTTGTAGAAACTGCGAAGCGTCGCAATCTTGCGGGCCATGGTGGCCGCGGAATATGACTGTTCATTGAGGAACGCAAGGAAGCCGCGGATCTGATCCGCTGACACCGCGCAAATCACTTGCGTCACGCTCGTGTGCTTGCTGGTATCCACAACCTTGGTTGTACCCGCATCAGCCGCGGTACGGCGGCGATCAAACGCGGCCTTCTCAGCATCATGATTGAGTTCAATGCCGACTTCTTCGGCGAGCCAATCGATGTATTGACGAAGGTCTGCGCCATAGCAGCGCGCGGTGTATGGGCTGAAATGCCGCTCGTCGGAGAGGTACTTCTGAAATGCTTCTGTGATGGGGAGAACTGACATATGTTGACTCCTGATGCCGAATCGACTTCCTATTTCCGCACCCGCGCAAAAACGCGGTCTCTGACTTCCTGTCATCACGGCACGGACTCCGCCGAACCAACCAACTCCTCGAACATACCCTCGGGCCAAGTCCATTCGGCCACCGCAATCTTTATCGGAGTTCCGAGGCCCCGACTTTGTCCGTTCCGAGAACTTGGACCCGACCAACTCTTAACCACTCATTTTCAACGAGCCGGCCAACCGTGTAGTGTGCCGCAAATTCGGTGAATAGTGGCATGCTTGCCACATATCGCTTCCATGCCAGCGCGGCCTGTGGATCGCTCCGGCCCGCGGCATAATTCTTCACATCCATCAATACCTGATGGTTCTTTGCATCGAGATGTTCTGAAGCAGTGGCCGCCGGCATGATGCCGAAATTACTTGACTTTCCGGGAGATTTCTCTGAAGTCTGCATCGCCAGTATCCGAGGGTCGATGTTGGTCTGCCGTTCATCGATTGCCGAGCCGGGCCTGGGGAATAGTGCAAGCGAGAGTCCCATCGTTGGGGTATACGGGTCCCAGGCGGTGACGGTTCCGACGATAATCGCATCCGCCCCCATCCGCATAGCCACTTTTTTAGCATCCGCCGGTGACGCTATGACATCCAGCTTCAATGCCCGCATCGCCTCCAGCGTGCGATTGAGCGGCAAAACCCGCACACCGCGAACCTCCGCACACGCCGCTACCACCTGGTCCGTGACATCCTGCGATTCAAACAACGTCGTGCCGGTTTCATTGTGCAATGGCGCTACAGCCCAAAGCACTTCTCCTTCTACGGAGTCGTAAGGTGCAACCGTGACTTGCGGCGGGCTGAGCCGATCTGGATTCGGAGTCGCACACCCTGTGGCAAATATCGATGCGCACCCCACCACGGTACTGAGCAATCCGATAGCAATTCCACTTCGACCTCTACTCGCATTCCCGTCCGTAAACTTCTTCATTCTCGCCTCCTGCATTTCGCTACCTGCGTTTCCAACGCTGTTCATTCATATCACTTGGGATGTTCTTCTGAAGGTTCCGTTACCGGTTCTACTGGCGTTTCAGTTGGTTCTTCCGCGCCAGCGACCTTTGATTCGTGAATCGTGATTTCCGCTTTGGGTTGTATTTGCACATCCGGGGCAGTCACAGTTGCGCTCGCATTCAACGAACGAGTCAGGGAGTTTTCCCCCATTGCTACAAGCGCATTACCCAGGTCCATTGACCAGATATTGTCACGTCCGCCACGATCACTCACAAAGAACAGCGAGTGCTTGCCCGACCACCGCGGGAACATAGAGACCGCTGGTCCAGAGGTAAGCCGAATTCGAGATGACCCATCAGTCGCAGCAAGATAAAGGTCCGCACTCTGCGGCCGCGATGCCGATGCCTCATTCAAACTGCGTGAGTTCTGCGCGGGCACTTCGGTGTAAACGATAAAGCGTCCATCCGGACTCCATGTCGGATTGATCAAAGCAGTATCACTGCTTGAAGCGATTTCCGTCAAATTCGTTGTCTGACCGTTCAGGTAATCAAGAGTCCAGACCCCAAATGTCCGCGAGCCACGTTCGCGACCCATCTGGAAAAGAATCCGATCAGCTCCACCTTCACCCGCACCCGCCAGCGGACACCACTCCGGGAACATCCCATAGCCAATAAATGCAGGAGCGGTCGTCTTGCTGCCGGTTCCTGAGGTCCAAAGTTCCCAGCGTCCCGAAACCTGTCCAAACCGCGAGAACACCAATTGCTTTCCATCAGGCGACCACGATGGATGCAGGTCGTCAGCAACTTCATCTGTCCACTGCACAGCCTGGCCACCCGAAGCCGGCATCACGAAAATATCCCAATTCCCATTGCGGTTCGATGCAAAGGCGATCCGCGTTCCATCAGGACTGATCGCCGGCTGCACATCATCGCCCGGATCGTTGGTCAATCGAGTCACTACTCGACTCGAAACCTGTTTGAGGTAAATATCCGACTTGGTCCTGTGCTGTGTCGAAGCAAACACAAGCGTTCCACCATCGCGAGAAACCGCCGGAT
>SXOY01000242.1 GCA_005776545.1 Planctomycetia bacterium
GCTGGCAGTGATGTGTTCAATCTTGTTCTTCTTCATCAAAAACTCAACACCCTTGTTGAGCTTTGCCGCGACATCGCGCGAGCGGCCGATGACCTTCTGCCAGTCAAAGGAAACATCGCCATTGATCTTGAGGCCCCAGGCCTCGCGGTCCTGAATCTTCTCCATCAATTCAGCATTCGAGAGCAGTGCCTTGCTGGGAATACAACCCCAGTTGAGGCAGACGCCGCCGAGTTTGGCGCGTTCGATGACAGCAACTTTGAAGCCCATCTGGGCAGCGCGGATGGCGCCGACGTAACCGGCAGGGCCGCCGCCGATGATGACGATATCGAAGTGACGATCTGGCACTTGGAACCTTTCAGAGAGAGATACACTGGCGCAGACCTCTGCCCAGCAATATCAAGGTGGCAGTATAGGTTTCCGAGATTGATGTCGGAGGTTTTTGAAGTCAATGCGAGCTCTGGTTTGCCCTATTTACCCTGTGGAACAACTTGGCTGGGATCAGAGTCCGAAAGGGCCTTGCTTACCCGCTTGAACCATTCTTTGAGCGTTTCGCCATCAGTGGATTCTGCGGTCGGAGGGGGCGACACTCCGGCGGCCTGGGCGATATCAACGGGCTTTCGTGCGTTTGCCTCAACTTCGCGATCAAACGACAAAAGGTCGTATGTCTCCAGCTTTCCATCGCTATATCCAACCAGTAATTTGGTATCCTGTTCCACAAACGTGATGAAGGTTGGATGTATGGGCTGGACCTCTGCCGGTTGAAGCTCTCGCACAACCAGCAGCTGCGAACCTTTCTGAGCATCCCACAACATGATGCCGTCGCCCGCGCAGGAAGCAAGGTATTTGAAATCTGAGGAATAGGCAATGTCGCTCACGACCTCACGGTGTCCCACCATGTTATGTAATCGTTTGCGGGTTAGAGTATCCCAGATTTCAACTTCACCCGTGAAAAGCCCTGATGCCACCTGAGTGCCATCACGATTCGGCGCAACGCATCCGCTCTGAATTTCGTTCTGCGGCAACGGGGTGAGAGTCAGTTTTTCAACATCAAGCGATTGCAGCAAGTCCCGCTGTTGAATAAAGAGCAGTTTCCCATCTTCACTCGGCGTCATTTCAAGAATTTCGCTATTAGGAAGTTCGACGTCATGAACCAGTTCACCAGTTTTGGGATTGCGAAACTGAATGCTGGGCTTTGGCGTACTAATCGCAAGCAATCTGTCATGGTTCACAAAGTGGATATCCAGCGCGCGTGTGTTGGTTTTCAGATGAAGCGTGTTGACCTTGGTGTCGGTTGTAACAACATCGAGAATTCCGTTTTCAGAGACTAATGCGGCGATCGAACCATCAGCAGTCAGAGCCGCCTTCCACGCAAGGCCTGAAGATCCCAGCGGCCCCAGCGACTTCATAGTCGTTGAATCCCAAAGCACCGCCTGTTCGCGTGCGCCAAGAGTTACAACACGCGGCGACCGACTTGCCGCGGCGATTTCATACACGTATTTTTTGTGAAAGTAAAGATCCTGCCACCTGGGGGCCTTGTTCACGGTCCAAATACGTATACCCGCCGCACTATCTGAATACAGGTGTAAGGAATCGGGGCTAAAACCCAGACGTGTTCCGCCGATCGGCTGATCGTTGATGTCGTTGAGACGTTGCAGGGTCTTGGCGTCCCAGAGGTCGTTCCGCCACCAACCTTGAGATGCAAGCATCTTACCGTCTGGGCTTATCTCAAGCGTTCGAATACTCCCATTACTGGATTGAATCTGATTGATCAAAGCACCCGAAGAAAGATCAAAGCAACGGATTCGTTGATCGCGACTTCCGGTAAGAACCGACATTCCATCGGGTGTTGGCTCGATACAGAGAATGAAACCGGTTTGAACGGCGATTCTGCGCGTCTTTGGTTCAGGAGCAATATCCAGCGCATACACCGTGTAGTTTGTTGCGATCAATATTTGTTTCGCATCGACGTTGTAGCACATGGCTCGAAGCCTTGCATCACTGTTGATTGGAACGAGTGTGTCAAATTGCGACACACCAGCGGAAAGAGACAGGATCGAAACGCGGCCGTTCGAATATCCGATTGCAATACCCGTTCCCGCCGGATCAAGCTGGAACGTTACGGGGTCAGATGCAGCAAGTAGTTGCTCCCACTGCAGGCTCAGAGTTCCAGTGCTGTCTACTCGATACACAAAGATCGATGGTGCGACTGTGTCTTCAATTCGAACAAGGTGCGTTCCGTCGTTTGAAAACGCCATCCATACAGTTCGAGGGTTAGTAACGGACAAAGAACTGACGTCGTTTCCATTGATCGAATCGGACACTCTAATCTGGTCGCCGCTTACATAGGCAATCCAACGCCCGTTGGCGTGCATGGTGGGCGAGTGCGGATCAACCGGGCCGGGAATTGTGCGAATGCAATGAAATTGGTTGTACAAATCACGGAGTGCCCAGCGTGTAGTTTCAGAGTCTGGCCAAGCAGCATGTTCAAGCCATAGCACCTCTTCTGCAGCGGCAAGGTGTCCTCCGCGACCGAGCAATCGTCCGTTTTCTACGTTGCGCGAGTGCAGTTCGCGTTCGAGTTGTGCGGCACTTTCATCAGCGCGTCTGGTCTGTTCTTTCGCTACTGCCAGAGAAATTTCGGCTCGAGTACGCGCTGCACGTTCGCTCGTCGAAACAATCGAAGCATAAATACTGAACGCCACCATACCAACAAGTATTACACAGGCTGCCGCCACAGGTATCTTGTTGCGACGCACATGCTTCGAAAGTACATACAGCGCCGAATCACCCCGGGCGAGTATCGGGTGCCCGGTCAAATAGCGGCGGATATCTTCGGCGAGCGCCTGTGCCGATTGATATCGTCGTGCAGGGTCTTTTGAGAGTGCCTTGAATGCGATCGTGTCAAGTTCGCCTCGACATTCTGAAGCGTGCGAAGAAGGTGGAGGTGAATCGAGTTCTCTAATTCGTCGGACAGCTTCGGCGATCGAAACTTGCGTTACATCGATTGGCAGTTTGCCGGTGAGTACTTCATAAAGGACGACGCCGAGCGAATATACATCCGCGCGAGTGTCAATCTTGCTCGGGTCGCCGCCGGCTTGTTCGGGACTCATATATGCAAGAGTGCCAAGAACCTGGCCGCCGCTGGTGGAGATCGTTGCGCGGGCATCGCTTTCGGCAAGACGTGCAATGCCAAAGTCGAGGATACGTGCCCGACCGGTCTCATCTACCAGAATGTTGGTGGGTTTGATATCGCGATGGATGACGCCGCGGAGATGGGCGTGGGCAACAGCGTCACAGATTTGCAGAATGAGTTTGAGTTTTGCCGGGAGCGCGAGCTTGTGTCGGTTGATGAAAGTATTGAGCGTGATACCTTCGACCAGTTCCATGACCAGATACGGCACTGGGCCTGCCGCGGTGAGTTCACGTCCAGCGTCATAGACCTGAGCGATTCCCGGATGTTGAAGAATTGCCAGCGCACGCGCTTCTTGTGCGAAGCGTTTGACCATTGCAGAGGAAGTGCCGCCCGCCCGCATGATTTTGAGCGCAACCTTGCGGTCGGGGGAATCTTGCCGCGCTTCGTAAACCATACCCATGCCGCCGGTGCCGATGAGTCGCGTGATTGAGCAGCGGCCGATCTTTGTTCCCGGCGGCATTGAAACCTGGCTGTCTGCGGCATCGGCAAACCCAGCGTCGCTCATTGCGGATGCGGACAGGAAAGTGTCGTTCTGATGGAAGCTGAGCAGGGATTGGACTTCAGACTTGATGTGGGCATCGTCGCCGCAAAGTTCGTTAAGAACTCGTGGCTGATCGGCAGGCTGATGCTCGCAAACTGCGACGAAGACTTCGCGAATCCGATTGCGGATTTTCGTGGACATTCAGTTGTCCTCAGAAGCCATATCGGCCAATTCGCGACGGAGCCACGCCCTGGCGTATGCCCAGTCGTTCTTCACTGTTGCCTGAGAAACGCCAAGAGCTTCGGCGGTCTGTTCAACTCCCAGGCCTGCGAAATAGCGAAGCATGACAACTTCGGCCTGGCGAGGGTCATTACTTTCGAGTCGTTCGAGCGCAGAATTGAGCTTGAGGAGATTAACAGGAGCGTCATCTGGCGAGGGAGTTGGATCGGCAATTGTGAGAGCAGCGGAATCCAATGCCGCCCGCCCCATTTTGCCACCGTGTTTTTCGGATTGGTAATAGCGAGCGCGATCGACCAGTATGCGTCGCATTGCAGTCGCGGCGGCGGCAAAGAAATGCCGCTTGCCGTTCCACTTGATGTCTTCCCCTCCCAGCAACTTGAGATAGGCCTCGTGAACAAGTGCGGTTGGCTGAAGCGTGAGGCCGTTTGGTTCATGTCTGAGTTGAGCAGCGGCAAGTCGGCGAAGCTCATCGTAAATGAGCGGAAGGAGAGCTTCCGCAGAGCGGGCATCGCCCGCCGCGGCAGATTCAAGAAGCAGTGTTACGTTCCCATCTCCCATTTGTGAGAACAATCCCAATCCCTACGCGTGTCCATTGTCTCAAACTCTGGAGTCCGCTGCAAGCAAAGCATGTTAGGCATTCATGGAATTTGGACTGAATTGCCCAGGAAGCTCCAAATCCAAGCAATTTCCGGTCCTGCGTTTGTCTGCCGGTAGGTGTAGGGAGAAGTCTGGCTAGACTTCACATCGGAAAACCGTACCTATAGGTAGTAGCGAATGGTGAAACGTGTCGCGATTTTGATGGTGGGGTATGGTGCGGTGGTGGCCGCATTGAGCTTTGTCGAGCC
>SXOY01000243.1 GCA_005776545.1 Planctomycetia bacterium
TCATTGCTCACACTTCCAAAGTTCGGAATGACAATTGCTGCGAGAATTCCAATGATCACAATGACGATCATGGCTTCAAACAAAGTAAACGCGCGGCGGACTGGTAGGTCTAGTGTCATAGGAACTTCTCCGACTGTCGCAACTGTCATTTTTTGATACTTGCCATTTTCCACATTGGGAGGAAGACCGAGAGTGCAATGAGAAGCACGATTCCTGCGAGTGCAAATGTCAGAATGGGCTCAATAATCGTGTTAATGTTCTTAGTCAGATGGCTTGCTTCTCGTTCATAATGATCCGCAATAATGCGGCAGGAACGGGACATTTCCGCAGAGTCCTTGCCCGCCGAGAGAATTCGCTTTGAGAAATTCGGAAGGTACTTACTCGAACGAATGACGCCATCGACAGTCTCGCCGCCACGGAGCCGTTCTGCCATCGACCGACATTCATTCGCAAACAGCGGCCTCCCGCTGGCGCGACCAGAAATCTCGATCGACTCAATAACATCCAGTCCCGAAGAGAGTCCGATGCTCATCACTCGAACGAATCGAGACGCGGTCACTGCCGTGAGAATCCGAGAAATATAAGGAGTCTTAAGCAAGAGACCCTCAATTACATTTCTTCCGCCCTCAGTACGCCAACTGCATACCAACCCGATGAGGGCGCTCACCAGTCCGGTTGAATACGCCCACCAGTAGGTTTTGACATTCTCGCCAACGACTTGCAGCACACGAGTGGTAATTGGCATTTCCACACCCTGCGATGCAAATGTCGCAGCAAACTTGGGAATAACAAACACGACAATAACAGTGACCGCGATTGCTACGGCAACCAACACAATGGTCGGATACGCCATCGCCCGCTTGATCAACTGCTTGGTTTCCTTGGTCTTTTCCAGGAGATCCGCAAGCAATTTCATCACACTGACAAGGTCGCCTGATCGCTCAGCTGCTCGCAGTGTCTCAATGTATACATCGCCGAAATGCTGCCGATGCCGCGCCAATGCCTCTGTAAGCGGCGATCCCGACTCAATCGCGACCGCCACATCGTTGAGCATTTCCTTCAGGGCGCTGTTTTTTTCGTTTTCGGCAATGCTCGCCAACCCGCGTGCCAATGGTATTTTCGCTTCGACCAAAACCGCGAGTTCGCGTGTTAGCTCGGTGATGTGATCCGGCTTGATCGTGTTGCTGCTGAAAGAAAACACCGGAGAATCCGCACGGTCCGCCACAAGCTTCAGCGGAGTCAGACCTCGAGCACCCAGACGCCGAAACGCTTCAACTTGAGATGGCGCGAGTATCTCACCATCCTGCTTGTTGCCGGCAGCATCAATGGCCTCAAATATGAACCGAGTGTCGCTCATGCCGCAATCCTCGCTATCTGAGCAGGTTTCGCATCCGCTTCTTCAAGCTCAGAACGAAGCATGAGCAGCTCTTTCACAGGAATCTTCCCAGCGAGTGCCTTCGCCATGCCGTCGACCCACATCGGACGGAATCCATCGAGTGCCGCCCCTGCAGCGATCTCTGTGATAGGGCGATTGGTTTCAATCAGCTTGCGCACACGCCCAGTGACTCTGAACATCTCGAACGCACCAATGCGACCTCGACAGCCAGAATTGCCACAGCGGGGGCAGCCAGCGCCGACTCGCAATTTTGCCGCGTCCGCCGGGTTTATCCCAAGCGCATCAAGCAAGTGCTGGTCCGGCGAATCCGGCATAGCACACTCTTCGCACACTTTCCGCGCCAGACGCTGTGCCACAATGCAAAGCAGCGCGTTGCACATCGCATAACCGGGAACTCCCATGGCCGTAAGCCGTGGCAACGAACCGATCGCGTCATTCGTATGCAGTGTGGATAACACCAAGTGTCCAGTAAGCGCTGCCTGCACTGCGATCTTCGCAGTCTCTTCGTCGCGGATTTCGCCAACAAGGACAACGTTTGGATCCTGCCGCAGAATTGAGCGCAGCGCGCCCGAGAAAGTAAGTCCGACTTCGGCATTTACCTGAATCTGCCGAACCAGCGGCAACCGAATCTCCACTGGATCTTCGATCGTCATGATGTTGCGATGCGGTGCATTGAGTGCCGCGAGCGCGGTATAGAGCGTGGTGGTCTTGCCTGATCCGGTCGGTCCCGTGACAAGAATCATCCCGTGCGGCTTGTTAATGCACTCGTCATACCACTTCGTCATGTCAGCCGGCATGTTGAGATCAGCGATACTCCCAACCGTGAGCGCCGAACGAAGCAATCGCATGACGACGTTCTCGCCGTGGATAGTCGGCAGTGTCGAGAGTCGAATATCAACGCTGTTACTGCCATTGGAATACCGGAACTTCCCATCCTGTGGCTTGCGTGTCTGCGTGAGATCGAGCTTCGCCAGCACTTTGAGACGCTGCACGATACCCGGATGCATCGACTTGGGTGGTCCCTGAAGTGATCTCAATGTACCGTCGACGCGATATCGAAGATGAAGCGTCTGCTCATCAGGATTGATGTGAATATCACTTGCCCCATCTTCCATCGCTGCAAGCAATATCTGATTAACAGCAGCGACAATTGGCTCATCGCCAGTAGTCAGGTCTTTTTCATCGGCAGATCCTTGGGCATCTGAATCACGCCCCTGGCTCAGCGAGTACGCACGCGCAATCAGGCCTTTGAGCGACTGTGCATCGCACACCACCGGATCGACTTCACGTTTCAAGATCTGACGAATCTGATCAATGGCCTGAAGGTTCAGCGGATCAAGCATCGCAATGGTGGCGATATTGTCAAAAACAAACAACGGAAAACTCACCAGGCGTTCAGCGACATTTCGCGGGATCAACTGTGCATTTCGTTGATCAACTTCATACGCCGCGAGATCCACAAATGGATATTCACATATCTTCGCGCGAGCAATAGCCAGTATTCGATGTGTGACCGCTCCGCCAGACACCAGGTGGTCAAGAACATCACCGCCAGAGCGGGACGCCTTTGTAACATCATCATCTGTGACAATCTTGTCGGCAAGCAATGTTCGTAGCAGGAACGAATTAGTATCCATGACGTTCCTCCTTTAGTGGAATTGCTCAACAATGGTGTGAAGCGCTTGACGATGTTCAGGCGTGAGGTTCTCAAACGCGCCACCAATCAAGTACGCCGGCCGACGATCCGTCATCTGTACTCGCTGCACTCGAAGCGAAAGTTCGACCAATGGCGTAATCGATTCCGTTGGTCCCAGGACTCGCACCACAATGATGCTGCGGCGTGGCACAAAGACAGTGGACATAAACGCCAGACCACCTTCAGAAAGATCAATGATGTCTGCGTCCAGCCAACCACCCGGTCCCGATGCGGTAAATCGTACAATCGACTTGTATTCCGGTGCGATCATGAATTTGCCTCGCAAACTCACATCGAGTCGAGAATGTCGCCGAATCGCTAGCGGTTCCTGAGTGGTCATATCTTCTTCCTTGAACTGCCGAAAAATTGACATGCCATTTGTGCTGGCCGCCAACCCACCTCGAATCGGCGGGACTTCCAGGGCGGTTGAGGCCAATTGACCTTCCGGTAACGTGAACTTGTTATAGGACCTATCGATTCCGAAGTACAGTTCGTTTTTTGTTAGCATCACACGCTAAAACCACGCCTCAATACCCACCACATCTTCGTTCTTCAGTCCTATGATGGGGTATCTCGCGGTTCTACCGTTTCGCGGGGTTCGGTGTCCAAGGTAGGTGAACCTTGGTATTCGATTCTTGTGTTCATTTTGTAATTCTCGGTCACATAACTGTGGCCAATTTGAAGCGCCCTTATGCGGCTCGTGTATCCGTCTCGTCATTAACAACGAGGTAGATACAAACGGTGGGCTTGCCGCGGTGTCGCTGCTAGAAAGGTTTTGTGTATGGCAAATACTCTTGTTCAAGATCTGATCGAATCAGGCATTCACTTCGGCCAACGTGCCAGTGCCTGGAACCCGAAAATGCAGCCGTATATCTACGGTAAACGCAACGGGATTCACATCATCGATATCAAGGAAACCGTCAAGGGTCTCCTCCTCGCCAAACGCCTCATCGGCGCCACCGTCACCTCAGGCAAAGATGTCTGCTTTGTCGGCACCAAACGCCAAGCCAAGGCCGTCCTCGAAGCCCGTGTCAAAGATGTCAAGCAGCACTACGTCACTGAGCGCTGGCTCGGCGGCACACTCACCAACTTCCGCACCATTCGCTCACGCCTCAAGCGCCTCGAAGAACTCGAAGCCATCGAAGCCAAGGGCGGCAGCGATGCCAAGTACTCCAAGAAGATGGAGTCTCAGCTCCGCCGCGAAAAGCGCCGCATTCTTCGCAACCTTGAGGGCGTCCGGAGCATGGAAAAGCTCCCAGGCATCATCGTTGTCTTTGATCTCAAGCGCGAACTCACCGCTCTCAAGGAAGCCAAGAAACTCGGCATCACCACCATCGGCCTGATCGATACCGATGGCGATCCCGATCTCGTAGATATCGCAATTCCCGGAAACGACGATTCGATGCGCGCCATCGACGTGGTTGTCCGCGAACTCTGCCTCGCAGTGGCTGAAGGCCGCCAGGCACGCGACGAAGCCAAGGGCACCGCATCTGCCGGTGGCAGCGAACGCTCGGATCGCCCCGAAGCCCCCAAGGGCGATGGCAAACCTGACGGCGCACGCCGCGCCCGTCGCCCGTCTTCCAAAGCAGATGAAGTTGCCGCAAGCAACTGAGTTTGCCCGTTGAATGCACGTTGAATCTGTCCGATCGAATTTCTCAGTACACAACCAGCGCCGTGTTACTTCCGTGACACGGATGCTTTTTCACCAGCAAACGCAAGAAGGATTTGAATCATGGCCGAAATTAATGCCAAAGACGTAATGAAACTCCGCGACCGCACTGGACTCCAGATGATGGCCTGCAAAGCCGCATTGAACGAAGCTGGCGGCGACTTCGAGAAAGCCGAAGAACTTCTCCGCAAGCAGCTTAAAGGCAAGATGGAGTCACGCGCAGGTCGTGCAGCCGGCGAAGGCGCAGTCAAGGTCTCCGTCGGAAATGGCGGCGCAACCATCGTCGAAATCCGCGCTGAAACCGACTTCACTGCCAAGGCCGAGAAATTCCAGGCCATGGCCCAGAAGATCGCAGACCTCTCACTCGCCGCAGGCGCTGGCACAGTCTCCGCAACCCCCGCGATGACCGCCGCTCTCGACGAAGTGAAAATCGCCACCAACGAAAACTGCTCGATCGCTCGCATGCAGAAGTACTCCGGCGGCAAGTTCGGCACCTACGTTCACCACGATGGCAAAACCGCCGTCGTTGTCCAGGCCGATGGCCCAGTCACTGAAGATGTCCTCAAAGACATCTGCATGCACATCGCCGCGGCCAGCCCTCGCCCCCTCGCAGTCAGCCCCGACGAACTGCCCGCCGCGGTCGTCGAAAAAGAACGCAAGTTCCGCCTTGAGCAAGCCATGGAATCCGGCAAGCCCAAGGAAATCGCTGAAAAGATGGTCGAAGGCGGCATGCGCAAGTTCTTCGAAGAAATCGCACTCCTCGAACAACCCTATATCCGCGACGAAAAGAAGAAGATCAAAGACTTGGTCACCGGCAGCACCATCAAGGCGTTCAGCCGCTGGTCAGTTGGCGAAGAAGCCTGATTTGTTAGCTGTTTGATAGTTAAAATACACACCAAAGCGGCTGCGAACCTCCTTCGCAGCCGTTTTTATTTGCCCATGTTTGTCCTGGGCACCCCTATGCCGAATACGCAAGTCGTTGGGAATATGAGGTTTATGAAAAATATTCCACACTTTCCTGGCACAACCAAAAATCTGTGGCATATTTAAGTTGTCTTGTCTCTCTCTCCTCCTATTGGAACCAGCCCCGCGCGGAACACGGGGCTGTTTCCTTTTTTAGGGTTTATTGGTTTTTGTTGAGCGTGACCAGGCGCATCCATCCCCCTAGTGTCGCGCATGATTGAAGCAGCGACAGGGACGTCGACATTTAGCGGCTTAGATTGGGGCGTCCTTGGCGCCTACTTCGTCCTGCTCGCTGGAACGGGCTGGTGGTTCTCCCGCCGCGAACCCTCCGGCGCACAAGAATATTTCCTGGCAGGTCGCCAGATGCCCATGTGGGCAGTCGCCATCAGCGTCTTGGCAACTGCAACCAGCGCAGCAACATTCATCGGCGCACCCGAGGAAGCCTACAAAGGCACGCTCACCTACGCCTCCACCAACATCGGCATGTTCGTTGCCGTCGCTGTCGTAGCAATCTTCTTCATTCCCGCTTTTTATCGCGCCAACGTCACCACCGTTTACGACCTTCTCGAACTTCGTTTCGGAGGTCACGCTAAACAAGCTGCCAGTTGGACTTTTCTCATCGGCCGCGTCTTCGCCTCCGGCTCGCGCCTCTTCATGGCGAGCATTCCGCTCTCCCTCATTCTCTTTCGAGAAATTCACGAGTGGCAACTCCTCGTCTCCATCGGCGTCCTCACAACTGTCGCAATCCTCTACACACTCGTCGGCGGCATCCGTAGCATCATCTGGACCGATGTAGTTCAGACTGTTGTCTTTGTCGGTGCTGCTGCGGTCGCGCTCATCGTGCTTCTGAACAAAATTCCACTTTCCACAGGCCAGATATTCGATGCACTCAAAGAAACTCCTGTCGCAGGTCATTCCAAACTCACAGTAATTGACTGGGGCATTCCCTTTGACACCGGCCAGGCATACACAATCTTCACCGCCGTCATGGGCTTCTCCCTCCTGGGCATCGCCTCCTACGGCACCGATCACGACCTCGCCCAGCGCATGCTCACCTGCAAATCAGCCGTCAAAGGCAGCCAAAGCGTCATCGTCGCAATCCTCATGAACCTCCCCGTCCTCTTCGTGTTCATGTCCATCGGCCTTCTCCTCCACATTTTCTATCAGCGACCCGACCTCCTGGGCTCTTCCGCCCCCGCTTCTCCACCCGGAGACTCGCGCGAAGTCTTCCTCTCTTTCATCCTCAA
>SXOY01000244.1 GCA_005776545.1 Planctomycetia bacterium
CATGTAGGTCGCTCCAAAAATCGTGTCCGGCCGTGTGGTGAACACCCGCAGCGCATCAGCCTCGCGTTCCGCAGCAATCTCAAAATCAATCTCCGCACCCTCGCTCTTGCCAATCCAATCCGCCTGCAACGCCTTGGTCGAACTCGGCCAGTCCAATTCCGCCAACTGCGAAAGCAGCCGCTCCGAATACGCCGTGATCCTGAACATCCACTGTTTCAGCGGCTTGCGATACACAGTGAACCCGCCGCGTTCACTCTTCCCATCAATCACTTCATCGTTCGCCAGCACCGTCCCCAGTTTCGGACACCAGTTCACCGTCACCGACCCTAGATACGCCAATCGCTGGGAATCGACAAACCGCGTCCGCTCATCCTGCGTCAACTCATGCCATTGCCGAATGCCGATTGGCTCACCAACCAAACTTGTCGGCGATTCAATCTGATCAACGAGCTCTCCAAACACATTCACCGCAAACTCGCCAGCCTCAAGTTTGGAAATAAGCTGCTCAATCGGCGCAGCCTTTTGCTCAAACGCGTTAAACCACGCGTTGTAAAGTTGCAGAAAAATCCACTGCGTCCACTTGTAATACCCCTCATCAATCGTTCCATATTCGCGCGACCAGTCATACGAAAACCCAAACCGCTGCAACTGCCGCCGAAAATTGTCAATCGCCGTGCGAGTCGTAATCGCCGGATGCACACTGGTCTGAATCGCATACTGCTCCGCCGGCAATCCAAACGCATCCCACCCCATCGGGTGCAACACATTGAACCCATTCATCCTCTTATAGCGGCTCAAAATGTCCGTTGCCGTATACCCCTCAGGGTGCCCAATGTGCAACCCGGCCCCGCTCGGATATGGAAACATGTCAAGGCAATAAAACTTCGGCTTGGACCGGTCAAACCCCTCTTCTCCCGGGTTTGGCACCTTGAACACCTTAATATCGCTCCACACTATCTGCCACCGCGTCTCAAGTTCATTCGCTACCGCGGCGGTATATCGATACGCAGGAGTGTCATCGCCAGCATTCTGAACTGTGCCGGTCGGTTTTTGTGATTGGGTCATAGTCCCGCATCGTAGTGACCCTTTGCCCCCGCACCCAACTTCCCGATCCCTACCATCCACCCCATGCAGCCTTATTACATCACCACGCCCATCTACTACGTCAATGACCGCCCCCACATCGGCCATTGCTACACCACCACCGTCGCCGATGCCGCCACCCGCGCAATCCGCCTCATCCGCGGCACATCCGACAACATCTTCTTCCTCACCGGTACCGACGAACACGCTGACAAAGTCGTCACCAGCGCAGCCGAACGCAACTACGACCCCCAAAAGTGGGCCGACATCAACGCCCAGCAATTCAAAGATGCCTTTGCCAAACTCAATTGCTCAAACAACGATTTCATCCGCACCACCGAACCGCGCCACAAAGACAAAGTCCCCGGCTACATCGCAAAGCTCCAGGCGAGCGGCGACATCTACAAAGGACTCTTCACCGGTTGGTATGACCCCGGCCAGGAGGAATACGTCCCCGAAAACGAAGCCCGCGAAGCCGAGTTCAAAAGCAAAATCACCGGCAAGCCGCTCGTGCAGCGTTCCGAAGATTGCTACTTCTTCAAGCTCAGTGCGTACCAGGAACGCCTGATCGCCCACATCAACGCCAACCCCACATTCATCCAGCCCGACTCGCGTCGCACCGAAGTCTTAGGTCGCCTCAAAGGCGGCCTGCGCGATGTCCCGGTTTCCCGCCCCGTCACCGACGACCCCGCAACACAGTGGGGCATCCGCATGCCCGGCGATCCAGAAAACCGCGTTTACGTCTGGATCGATGCGCTCTTCAATTACTACACCGCCGTTGACACCCCTGAGCGCAAGCAATACTGGCCCGCAAGCGTCCACCTCATCGGCAAAGACATTCTTTGGTTCCACGCCGTCATCTGGCCCGCGCTGCTCATGGCCCTCGATGTCTCATTGCCCAAAATGATCTTCGGCCACGGCTGGTGGGTCTCCGAAGGCCAGAAAATGAGCAAGACCCTCGGCAATTTCATCGACCTCGAAAAACTCGAGGCCTACGCCGCAAAGCACTCGCTCGACGGTGTCCGCTGGTACCTGCTCACGCAAGGCCCGCTCTCCGGAGCCGATGCCGACTTCAGCCACGCAAAGTTCATCGAAGTCTTCAACTCCGATCTCGCAAACGGCATCGGCAACTGCGCCAGCCGCGTCAGCAACATGATCGTGAAATACTTCGACGGCAAGATGCCGACGCCCAGTACTCCCGGCAATATCGAAGGCTACGACTTTCCCGCGCTCTGCGCAGCCGCCGCCGCCAACTTCGAAAAGAAAATCAACGCCTTCGACATCGCCGGCGCATTCCATGAAGCCAACGAACTCGTCCGCAAAGTCGATGGCTACATCAACGTCACTGCACCATTCAAGCTCGCTAAAACCGTCGAGGGCAACCCCGCCGCCAAAGACCAACTCGCCGCGATTCTCTACAACTGCGCAGAAACAGTCCGTGTCGCCAGCATCCTCATGTCACCCGCCATGCCGCAAAAAATGGCATCCCTCTGGCAAACCTGGAACTACACCCTGCCCACCGCAACTCTCGCAGAACTCGCCACTTTCGGCGGTAGCGCATCCCTGAAACCCAATCAAACAATCGCCAAAGGCGACGCCCTCTTCATGCGAGCAGATCCCGCCGAATCAATCACTTCCGCGTGACTATCTTCATGCTCCGTCCGCCATCGGATAACCCGTCGATCAGACTCTTCGATCGCACGATCGACGCGGCATCTATCCACCGCGCGCTTACTCATCCTGCCATGCAATTGCTCAAAGACGGTGGCACACGCACGGTCTGGAAATCCGCGCTCTTCGACAACTCGCCTGTCATCATCAAGTGCCGCGAGAATAGCAGCAAAGCTTCGGGTTTTCGCCGCCTGTTCAGAATCAGTCCCCACGACACAGAACTTCGGGGATTACGCCGCCTTTTGCGCCTTGGCATCCCAACTTCCACGCCGCTCGCTCGTGTCGTCGCGCCGGACCATGACTGCCTCGTTCTCAAATACGTTCCTGGCCCCACGCTTCTGGAAGTTCTTGCCGGGCCACCGCTCACAATCTCACAGGAAAAAGCGCTTTGTCGAGCGGTTGGAGACGTGGTTATCGCGCTTATCTTGAAGAACTTCTATTACCGTGACAACAAGCCGTCCAACCTCATAGTGCTTGACCACGAAACGGCGCCGCGTATCGCCATTATCGATGCGGTGGGAATCAGGTATCAACATCCATTCTACTTGACAGGTTCCCACCTTGTGGACATGCTGGCATCGCTTTACCTTGAGCCACGCGGAGTAGGAATTACAATTCGTCGCACGCTCACGATGCGACTGCTTCATGGCTATGCGGACGCGTTCAACGCGGCCGTTCCGTTTGGCGACTCATTTAGGCGTGATATGTGGGAGTTTGCCCGGACGGTAATAGAAAAGCACGGAGACCCAACGCCAAAAGTCAACCCGCTCGCTGCACCGGGAGCGATATCAGTTGACAGGCAGTAGCGCGAATTGCTTTGCCCCGTTACTCTCAGCCATGGCGAAGAAGTCCACCCAATCTAAAGCAGAGTCTGGCAAACCTCTGCACACTCTTGAATCTCCTTCGCTGGAGTTCTACCTCGGTGACTGCCGCGAACAACTTGCCGCGATCGCGCAGACGTACGCATCC
>SXOY01000019.1 GCA_005776545.1 Planctomycetia bacterium
CGCACCGGACATTTCGAGGGCGCGCTGCGCGCCCCTAACACAGAGATTTTTCGAGGGTTTGAAAATAATTTTCGCCCTTATGTACCAAGCACTTACGTCTTTTACACCCCTCATACCGGACAAAAAGCTCCTCCCGTTTTGTCCCGCCCAGCCCTCTGTAGGGGACGCGAGTGTTTTCTCACACCGCCCTCCCTTACCAACCCAGGAGCCTCCCCATGTCCAAATCATCCAAACGCCGTCTCGCCCAAGCCGCCATCTTCAACGCTCAGTCAACCGCTGCCAGAACCGCCAAGTCCCTCCTCCAGGCCGCCTCCCAAACCGCAGGCACGCAGCGTGGCACCGGCACTCCTGCCGGTGTGCCTTGTTCTTCTTCCCCTCCTTCGCTTTCCACTTCGCCACTTTGTCACTCTGCCACTTTGCCGCTTCCTCCCTCAGCACCCAGCACTCCGCACTCAGCACTTTCCTCTCCCCCCTCCCCCTTCTTCACCGAATTCCTCGGACCATTCTGCCCCCCTCAGCAAGTCGATTTCATCGAACTCTTGCCGATCCCGCCCGATCCCAATCACCCATCCGCAATCAACTGCCAACTTCACGATTACCAGGCCAAACTCAAACCCATCTTTGCCAAACTCTCCCCCGACGATCCCAACGTCGAGCGCATTAATCACAACTACGTCATCGTCATGCAAATCGCCACCGTCGAGCGTCTCATCGCCTCACTCCCCGGTCTCTCTGAAAAGGCAATGGTCGAAACCAACAACCAGATTGTCAGAATGCTCTCCATCATCGAACGCACCAACTCTCGCAAATCCCGCGAACTGCGCGAGAAAGATGCTGCCGCACGCCGCATCATCCGCGAACAACAACGCAAAGAACGTCAAACCCAAAAACAAGCCGAAGCCCTCGCCCGCAATCAACGCACCCAACAACGCGAAGAGCTACGCCGCCAACGCGAACAAGCCAAAGCAGAACGCGCAGAACAAAAGCACCAGCTCGAAATGCGAAAACTAGATATCAAAGAACGCAACCTCACTCAACTAGAAAGTGAAAAGAATGTCGAAGAAAACCTCCATCACAACAGTTCTGCGAAACCACCAGAGGCAATGGGTCCCCAATCCCCCGTGGCACTGTCAAAGCCGCTGCCACCGCCCAACTCTTGGACCTGCGGCTAATTCAGATTCTCTTCCGGTTATCTGTGTCAATCCGTGACATCTGTGGCCAAACCTCCCTTTGGGCCTCTCTTAGACTGCTATGTCAAGATTCTTTTCCCATCCTGTGCATCCTGTACCTCGATGTTAATTTGCATTTCTCTGCTCTAACTAATCCGCACTTTCTTTCAAGCCGCGCATCCGCGACGTCGGAAGTACCGTCGCTGAAACTCTCGAAAAAAACTCGGCCTAAAAAGGCCGAGACCGACGTGACACAGTGTCCCGTCGGCTCGACCTCGTGGTGTCTGATTTAACATCAACCAAACCGTGGCTTAGCCGTACCAGTCTTGCAGTCTGATACGGCTACCCGACCAATACAACGGAGCACACAGCCAACACTCACGCGATTCGGAAAGATTTTTTGATATGGATATTTAGTGCCCGATTACCTGCGTTTTTGAACCAAAATCACTGGTTTTGAACGGCAGCCAGCCTCTGTAAAATCTGCGCCATATTGGAATCAAAGGCCCCGCGAGGAAGAACCTCGTGTGCACCGGCTTGCCGGGCGGCATCCATCACATCTTTCTTAACATGCGGGGCAAAGCACAAAATCCGAACTCCCGGCTTGGCATTCCGCAGGTGTGAAATCAAATCAAGGGCAACCTCTGATTCCAGATCGACAACCATCGCCTGGACCGGCGAATCGGCGAGTCTGGCATCGAGCATTTCGAGACTTCGAACCGGCCGGGCCGGAATCTTCAGGTCGTCCGCAAGTGCTTTGACACGGGTCGCCCACAAAAGGTCGCTGGCAAGATAGAGGAGCATGGGGCCGAGGATAGGGCGGCGGCAACAAATGAGCATTTTTCTCAGGATTGGGATTCGATGACATATACAAGACTGCGGCAAAACTGCCGCTATCCTTGCCTCCCGGTGGTCGCAACCTGATGCGCCGATTACTGGGTATTTGCACGACTTGCGCATCTGCTACAAAGGCTCGACCGAGCCTGGTTTAGGAAGCCACCAGTATGGCCACTGCGATCGCAAAAAAGCCCGCCAAGACTAAATCCGGAGAGATGTTCTACAGCCCGATCTTTGATGAACTGGGTCTGCCCAGCGATCCGGCAAACCTCTATCGCGAAACCGTCGGCACCATGCTGCACGCCGCAGAGATGATGGGCCTGCCGCACGAACTGCAGATTATTCTCGCTCAGCCCAAGAACGAAATCATGGTCCACTTCCCTGTGAAGATGGATGATGGCAAGTACAAGTTGTTCAAAGGCTACCGCGTTCAGCACAACAATGCGCTCGGCCCCTACAAAGGCGGCTTGCGTTTCCATCACGACACCCACCTGGACGATGTGAAAAGCCTCGCCTTCCTGATGACCATGAAGTGCTCACTTGCTCAGTTGCCCTATGGCGGCGGCAAAGGTGGCATCAAGGTCGATCCCCGCAAGCACAGCCGCGCCGAAATGGAACGCATTGTTCGTCGGTTTGCTGCCGCCATCGCCCACGACATCGGTCCCGATTATGACATTCCTGCGCCAGATGTTGGTTCAACCGCGCAGCACATGGCGTGGTTCGCTGATACCTATTGCACTATCACAGAAGGATCAGGAAAGAACGGCATGGCAGTCGTCACCGGCAAGCCGGTAGAAATCGGCGGCTCTCTCGGCCGCGAAAAGGCAACTGGCCAGGGCGTCATCGACGTGCTGGAAGAAATGCTCCCCGAAATCGGCCTGAAAAACGGTCTGAAGAACGCAACTTTCAGCGTGCTTGGTTTCGGTAATGTTGGTTCATGGTCTGGTCGTCTGGCTCAAGACCGTGGCGGCAAAATGCTGACAGTCGCCGACCACACCGGCGCAATCAAGAACGACAAGGGGATTGATGCCGCAGATCTTGCTGCACACGTCGTCAAGGCTGGCGGCGTCGCCGGATACAAAAAAGCTGACAAGGTCACACTTGAGCAGTTCTACAAGACCAAGGTCGATGTGCTGATTCCCGCCGCGCTCGAGCAGATGATCGGCGAAGAACAAGCGGGCTGGATTTCATGCAAAGTCGTCGCAGAAGGCGCAAACGCTCCCACAACTCCCGCTGGCGAGCGGATCCTCAATGCCAATGGCATCGAAGTCATCCCGGCAATTCTCGCTAACTCCGGCGGCGTGACTGTTTCATACTTCGAATGGCTGCAAAATAAGAGCGCAGAAGCATGGGACCTGGAAAAGGTCGACACTCTCCTGAACAAGCACATGGTGCGTGCCGCAGGCGTGACACGGCTCGCTCGCAAAAAGCACAACTGCAATCTCCGCACTGCGGCATACATTGCAGCACTTGAACGGCTTAAAGGAGCGTACGAAGTTCGCGGCATCTTCCCCTGAAGTGAAGTTCTAACAACTCAAATCTACAGCAACCCCGACCATGTGTCGGGGTTGTTTGTTTCATAGAGTTCCCAATGCCGACAATTGCGGTGATTCTCATAGTGGTCATGTTCGTGGTCATGGACTCGATCATTGTGTGGGCGCTAGTGAGTTCCGCAATATCCCAGATTCGTTCAGTCACTGACAAATATCCCGCGATGCCTGTCCGCGAGCCATACGTGCGGCGGGAGTTTTCATCTCTCAGAATGGGACTCTCAAAATTCGACAACAGTGTGCATATCACCATTGACCGGGATTATCTGCATGTCGATCCGGCAGCAATTCTCCGGTGGATGCGTGTGCCCGCCATGAGCGTACCGCGAACAGGTGTGAGTATTCCGGATGGACAACCGCGGGGTTTTGTCGTCAAGGGAATGGAAGTGCAAATCGGTACAGCGCGGGTATGGATACCAGCTTGGTGTATTGATGAGCTTCGAAAGTAAGATGTGATAAAACTTGCTTATCCGTGATCGATCGCCGAGGCCTCAAGTTGAAGTCCGGCAAGTGCGGTCATCGGATCTGGTGCAAATCGAAAAACCTTGTCCAGACCTGAAACAATAAACACAGTCCACACCTCATCAGGAACCGAGCAGAGCTTGAGCAGTCGATTGTGGTCAGCCAGTGTCGCTCGAATTCGAAGCAATTGCGACAGGTTTGAAGAATTGATGTAGCTCACGTTTGCAAAATTCAACACGACATGCGGCGGTTTGGACTTGGTTGATTTCTCAAGTCGGTCGATGACAGACTGCAACTCATCAGAGAGCGCGGGCTCATCGGAGAGTTCAGTCAGTGCGATGCCTTTTGCCCAGTCGGTAGTCATACTTGGATTC
>SXOY01000245.1 GCA_005776545.1 Planctomycetia bacterium
CACGCATTGTTGATTGAGCTACACGATTCGCAGGATCTGACATTGCTGCGAAGCCTCCCGTGTATTGAATCGGTAGATCCCAGCAGGCAGCGCGGCAAGGGAAAAGACCTGCTGCAAGTCAGGCTTCACAATGGATCGGAGATTCGGGCCGCCATGGCGCAGATCGTCTCGGCGGTACCTGTGAACAAGATCGAACTGCAACGTGCGGAACTCGAAGAAATTTTCATTGATCTGGTGACCGAGTCGGGCGGAATGGATGAATCGGTCCTGTCGTCACTCGCGGGAAGAACCTCATCGATCGAAGGGGGAGTGTGATCATGCGGACAATTCATGTCGCGGTTCGCGAATTTAAGTCGGTGGTGTTCACTAAGGGATTCCTGCTTGGAATTCTGCTTGTCCCGGTGATCATGGGCGTCGCAGGATTTGGCGTGGTGCTTGCCGCAAAGGCCAAAGCACCGAAGATTGAAGGCCGCGTTGTGATAATTGACAAGAGCAATGTTGCAGCGGAATATGTGACGAAGCGCCTTTCACCCGCGGAACAGAAAGTCGAAGCGGAACGCCAGCAAAAGGCGATTCAGGATGCGACCAACAAGGTTCTTGAATCCGTCAACCTCCCAGAAGGCCAAAAGAAAACAGCCCAGGAACAGGTCGCAGCAAAGACCGGCTCAGGAGACAAAGTAGCCGAGTTTACGCTAGAGAAGATCGATGCAAACTCCGACTTGGAAGCCGTAAAGAAAGACATTCGTGCTTCTGACATCAAAGCGGGCAAAGATGCGGGACAAAAACTCCCGCTATTGGCAGCGGTTGTGATACCTGCGGATTCAATAACTCCCAAGAGTGACGGCACATATGCGGAACTCGATGTGTATGTCAATCCCAAACTGGATTTTGAGATTCAACAGCGCATCCAACGTGGCGCGGCTGATGGTGTTGTTGATACAAGATTGGCCACCGATCCGCGGATTACCGCCAGCGGGTTGGCAGGCAAAGCCATTCGCGATATTCTTGCTCGACCGGGCACCAACGCGGTGACGGTCACCGCAGATGGGCAGCGCAAGAGCATGGGCCCCATCGCAATGCTTATTCCAGTGGCGTTCATGATCCTGCTCATGGTTTCAGTCATGACCGCTGGCAGCTATCTGATGACTGCGCTGGTCGAAGAAAAAAGCAGCCGAGTTATGGAAGTTCTGCTTAGCGCAGTTTCGCCGATGCAGTTGATGTTCGGAAAAATCATCGGTCAGATGGCGGTCGGGATCATCATTCTGGTTGTCTACGGAGGCATGGGAATCGCCGGCCTGCTCACATTTGCCCTTATGGATCTTTTGGAACCAATCAAGCTCGTGTACTTCGTGTGCTTCTTCCTGATTTCGTTCCTGACTATTGCGTCAATCATGGCCGCTGTCGGAAGCGCGGTCAACGACATGCGTGAAGCGCAGACTCTTCAGGCGCCAATTGTCATGCTGGTCATGGTTCCGTGGTTCATCTGGTCATTTGTGCAGCGTGCACCCAATTCCCCGCTTGCGATCGCCCTCAGCTTTACGCCGCTGGTGAACCCATTTACTATGGTTATTCGACTTGGCGGTTCCGAGCCGATCCCCACCTGGCAGGTGATCGTTTCAATCCTCATTGGAGCGGCAACCTCTGCATTTATGGTCTGGGCGGCGGCGAAGATTTTCCGCATCGGCGTCCTGATGTACGGCAAACCACCGAATTTTGCAACGCTGATTCGCTGGATTCGGATGGCATAACGAATGAGTTGGTTGTGTCGCCCAAGGTCTATGAGGCACTAGGCATTTGGCACTAGGCACTTGGAAAGGCACAGGTGGTGCACCATGAATAAGTACGACCTTTACACTTTGTGCGTGCAGGACCCGCCGCGGTATGTGCGGTTTTTGGCAGCGATTCATGGTGGAAAGGCGCGAGTGCTCCGCGACGATTTCGCCGGTCCGGGGGCGATTGCGCTGGCGTGGGCACGATCGGATACGAAACGGCGGGCGGTTGCGGTGGATGCCGATTCTGTGCCGCTGAAAAAGGCGAAACAGCCGCGCGTGAAGATTGAAGTTACTGATGTTCGAAGAGCTCATTCCGCGGCGGACATTGTTACTTCGCTGAACTTTGGAGTGTGCGAGCTGCACACGAGACCGGAGTTGATGGCGTATCTAAAGAACGCGCGAAAGACGCTCAAGACCGGCGGCGTGATTGTGTGTGATCTGTATGGCGGCGTTACCGCAATTAAGAAAGGCTCCTGGAATAAGGAGTTCCGAACGCAATCTGGCCAGCGGGTCGTGTACACGTGGGAGCAGGTCGAAGTTGAACCGACGACGGGAATGGTGCGTAATCAAATCCACTTCGCGTTGCTGAACGCCCGAGGCAAAGTCTGCGAAACTCACAGGCAAGCGTTTGAATATGACTGGCGGCTCTGGTCAATTCCTGAATTGCGAGAGGCAATGTTCGATGCGGGATTCCGCGAGGTTGATGTCTATGACCGCATCGGATCAGCGATGGATGGAGATGGAAACCTGATGGTGGATCCCGTGGATTATGATCAGCCGCTTGACAAATCCTGGGTGGTGTACGTTGCAGGAAGGAAGTAATCTCAGGGCTTCTTTGCCGCGCCGCGGATGATATTGAGAAGATCGGTTGAGACCGCCGCCGCATCTGCACTGCGCCCATCTAAGGGAACGATTCCTGCAAGCGAAAGATCGGGCAAAATGATCACCATGACCGCGCCGGCATTGGGAGAAACACGATCGATCGTGGTATTTGCACTTAGCGACCAATGCAGAGTTTTTGCTGGCAGGTCCGTACTGGAATCGAACCATGACTTTGCCAGAGCAGCAGGACGCTCGCGTTCAAATTTCTGCAGTTCAAAAACCGCAATAGCCTCGCACAACACACTGGAAGCCGCTGCATCGTCGAGCCTCTGACGTCGCAGATTTTTCACCGCCATGTCCATGGCAAGTTGACCCGCTTTGGAATCCTTGAGCACCGCTTCAGATTTCACACGATCGTCAGTAGCGCGGAAAAGCAGCAGAACCATTGCATCTGCCGGCCGTTCGCCAGCAACAACGCCGCGGCGATTCTCTGCAAATCCATCAACTAACGACCAGCCCTCAAACCCTGCGGTGTTGGCAGTCAAGTTCGGAATTTTCTGCCCCGCCTTGATTTCGCCGCTGCGAGAGCGCAATTGGGCAAGCGTAGAAACTTTGTCGCGATTGGCCACATCAATGACCCAGTTGGCCGGAAGCCCCGGATCAACTGGCGTCACCTCAAGAGAGACCTGAGTCTTGGCACCAGCCCGCGTGAATTGGGCGTTCAACTGCATGAGACGCCATGTTGCGCCATTGATCTTCATCTCAATGGTGCCAGACTTGTGTTCGC
>SXOY01000246.1 GCA_005776545.1 Planctomycetia bacterium
AACAGGGTCGGCAGTTGCGCGATTTGGCCCGGCATATTGAGCAGGCACAGAGCCGCGGCGCGGAGCACACCGCGACGATCGAGCGATCGAAGCAGCAGATTGTTGAATCGCAGGCGACGATTGAATCGCTTGCGGGCGTGGTGCAGGCGGCAGCGGCGGCGTGTTTGCAATTTGCACATGAATGCAGCGAAATGGCTGAGAAGGTGCAGATTGCTCGCCAGCACGCCCAGCACCATGAACGTGACTGGAACGCACTTGAGCTTGATAAGCGCGAGCTGGAAGTGAAACGCGAGACGCTGGAAGAACGGGCGCTTTCGGATCTTTCGATTGACCTGCCTGGAAACTATGTTGAGTACCGCGAAGTGATGGAGACGGATGTCAAGCGGATTGACCCGGCTATGGCGATCAAGGAAATTGACACGCTGCGTGTTGAGATCAAGAAGCTCGGCAATGTGAATCTCGACTCGATTGAGGAAGAGACGTTGCTGGCAGCGCAGAACGATGACCTGATTAAGCAGGTTGCCGATCTGGATGATGCTCGCGTGAAGCTCTCAGAGTTGATCTTGCAACTCAATGATGTGTCACGCAACCGGTTTGAGGAAGTGTTTACTCGCATTCAGGAGAACTTCGGCGGGCCAGATGGCATGTTCCGCCGCATGTTTGGCGGCGGGCGAGCCGAGGTTCGTCTTATGCCGCTGATTAAGGAAATTAACGGCGAAAAGGTCCAGACGGACATCATCGATGTGCTTGAAAGCGGCATCGAAGTCATCGCTAAGCCGCCGGGTAAGGAGCCGCGCTCGATCAGTCAGCTTTCGGGTGGTGAACAGACCTTGACGGCGGTTGCGCTGCTGATGTCGATCTTCCGCTCGAAGCCGTCGTGTTTCTGTATTCTTGACGAAGTGGATGCCGCACTTGATGAAGGAAACGTGGGACGGTACAACCATGTCATTCGCCAGTTTACGGATATGTCGCACTTCATCGTGATCACGCACAACAAGCGCACAATGCAGAGCGCGGATCGTCTGTATGGCGTAACGATGCAGGAACGCGGCGTATCGAAGCGGGTGAGCGTCAAGTTTGATGAGATCGCCAAGGATGGATCGATCAAGCAGTCTGCAATTGAGAACGACGCGGCGGACAAGGCGCCGGCACCATCGCCGAAACCGCAGCCTGTCGCGGCGGCCCA
Source organism: Planctomycetia bacterium (assembly GCA_005776545.1). The sequence continues at coordinate 1,187 of SXOY01000246.1, forward strand.
TCCAGTAGCGGTTGCGGCTCCGACGATTGATGAAGAGCTTGAAGCGGTAACACTCGAGCCGATCACGCTTTCTGTCAGTACTCCGGCGGCACCTGCGAGTATGGAAGATGATCCGAAATCTTCGCTCAAGGGTGCGTTGCAGCGGGCGCTTGCATCGATGCGGGCTTCGGCAGATGCGAAGTCGGACGCGAAGGCTGATGGGGCGATGGATCCAGCCCAGAACTGAAAGTCAGAAGTAGCGTGCAAGTCGACTCGACAGCGAGATGGGTTTCTGGTATTCTGCTCAACCGATGTCTACACCGGCTCGCACATCATTTCGACCGCTCCTGGCCGCGTGGCTGGGCTGGACCTTTGATGGTCTGGATGGGTATCTCTATATCAGCGTGGCGATTCCGTTTGTCACGCAGCTTGTGGCCAATGAGCATGGTCTGACAGTGGATGCTGTCCGCGCTGCATCGATGCCAGAAGTTATTCAGAAAGCATCGATCATCCAGGCGGTGTTTCTTGTAGGATGGGCGATTGGCGGCGTGTTTTTCGGGCGAATTGGCGATAAGCTCGGGCGCTCTCGCACGCTGACTTTCACAATTCTGACGTATGCGATTTTTACTGGTCTTGCATTCTTTGCACAGCACTGGTGGCACCTGCTTATCTTCCGATTCCTGGCGGCGCTTGGAATTGGCGGCGAATGGGCCGCAGGTTCTGCGCTTGTGGCGGAGACGTTGCCAAAGAGACATCGCGACTGGGCGAGCGCGGTTTTGCAATCTGGATATATCGCCGGATGTATCGCCGCGGTTTTGTCGGCTTCGTGGATTACGACGCACTATCCGGTGAAATGGGTGTTCCTGATCGGTGTTATTCCTGCGTTTTTGACGCTGTGGATTCGACATTCTGTGCCGGAGCCGGAAGCTTGGAAATCTGCGAAAGCACAGACGCGCGATCCAGAGGTGAAAGACCTGTTTGCGCCGGGACTTGCTCGCACCACCAGTCTTCTGCTGATTCACATTTCGAGTGCTCTCACTGTTGCGTGGGCGTTCTTGTTCTTTACCCCGCAGGCGATTTCGAAAATACCGGAAGTCAAGAACTGGACACTCGCAGAAACCGAAGAACTCAAACGCAATGTCGTAGTGTGCTATTTCGTCGTAAACATCATTGCGAACTTTGTTGCTACAGGGCTTGCTAAAGCGATTGGGCCCAAACTCACGTTTGCGATTTTCATGATCTCGGCCCTTGCTGCACTCTGGTTTGGTTTCCGCACACAGCCTTCGCTCTCCAATATCTACCTCATTACATGTGCATTTGCCGCGACCGGACTGGGGATGTTTGCGATTTTTCCACTGTATGTCCCGCCTCTGTTTCCAACGCTTTTACGCACGCTGGGTGCTGGGCTTACGTACAACTTTGGACGCATCACCGCGGCGGCGGGCACGCTGGCTGCGGGCTTTATCACGACGTGGGCGGGCGGGCCAGCGCAGGCAGTTTTCTGGATTGGCTTGATTTACATTCCAGGAATTCTGGTGTGCCTGATGCTCCCCACTGTTGATCGCACACAAACAACTGAGCACACCTGACCCGTCTCTGCTCACCCTACTCTGTTGCCGATGTCACGACCGGAGATTTATATTTCGACAGATGTGGAGAGCGATGGACCTATCCCCGGTCCCAACTCGATGCTGTCATTTGGGTCGGCGGCGTTTGCGGCGGATCGAACGCTTTTGGGCACTTTTACGGCGAATCTGGAGGTTTTGCCAGGGGCATCGCAAGACCCACGGACGATGGCGTGGTGGGACGAGCACAAGACCGCGTACGAATCGACACGCCTCTTCTGCCAGATGCCTCAACTCGCAATGCCGAAATACGCCGACTGGCTTGAGTCTCTGCCCGGCGATCCGGTGTTTGTTGCCTACCCAGCCGCATTCGATTTCATGTTTGTCTATTGGTACTTGATCAAGTTCGCAGGTCGCTGCCCGTTTTCGTTTTCAGCACTTGATATTAAAAGCTACGCAATGGCAGTGATGACAAGCGATTTCAAAGACACCACGAAATCTCGCATGCCCAAGAACTGGTTTGTGACCAAGAAACACTCGCACATTGCACTCGACGATGCCATTGAGCAGGGCGAGTTGTTTCTCAATATTCTCGAGTACTCCCGCACAGCTTCAGGCAACCCGCCCCGGAACGGCCCGCAGTAATTCCTGTGTATATTGCTCTCGCGACGACCGCAGCACTTCTTCGCGAGTGCCCATTTCCACGATCTTTCCGCTTCGCATGACGGCAATGTCATCGCACATGTGATCAATGACGCTCATGTCGTGGCTGATAAAGAGATACGCCAGGCCCATGTCGCGTTGCAGGTCTTTGAGCAGGTTCAGGATTTGGGCCTGCACCGAGACATCGAGCGCGCTGGTGGGCTCATCGCAGACAATCAGTTTGGGCTCGACTGACAGGGCACGCGCGATGCCGATACGCTG
>SXOY01000247.1 GCA_005776545.1 Planctomycetia bacterium
CAACAACAACTGCTCATCGATTGGATCAAGCAAGGCGCCAACTACGAGCCGCATTGGGCGTTTACTCCGCCGCGCCAAACACCAGCTCCCGGCACCGATTCCAAACTCGATGACATCGACCGGTTTATTGCTGCCCGACTTGCCGAGGAGAATCTCTCGCCTGCACCGCCAGCTGATCGCGCGGCTCTCCTGCGCCGCGTCTCGCTCACTCTCACTGGCCTTCCGCCCACGATCGCCGAACTCGATTCCTTCATCGCCGACACCGCTCCCGATGCCTACGAAAAGCAAGTCGATCGACTGCTTGCCTCGCCGCACTACGGCGAACGCATGGCCGCCGACTGGCTCGATGTTGCGCGCTTCGCCGACACCTACGGATATCAATCCGATTGGGAGTGTCGCGTCTGGCCCTGGCGTGATTGGCTCATTAACTCCTTTAATTCAAACCAACCTTACAACGAATTCATACGCGACCAACTCGCGGGCGATCTCCTCCCCGATGCCAACACCGCACAGAAAATCGCCACCGCCTTTAACCGCCTTCACCGCCAAACCAATGAAGGCGGCTCGATCGATGAAGAGTTCCGGCGCGAGTACATCTCCGATCGGATCGCCACGTACAGCACCGCGTTTCTTGGTCTCACAGTCGAATGTGCTCGGTGCCACGATCACAAGTACGATCCCATCCCGCAGCAAGACTACTACAGCCTCGGCGCTTTCTTCAGCATAGATGAATCCGGCACATACCCCTACTCGACTCCCGCAATTCCGCGGCCTGCGATGCGGCTTCCCAACGCAGACCAACAAGTTGAACTCAATCGGCTTCGCGATGCTGTCACCGTTGCGGAAACTGCACGGGATTCCACTTTCCAAGCCCAAGCTGGCAGCTATGGAACCTGGCTGAATTCTGCTAAGACAATCAAAGTCAAACCTCCAATCAATCGCTTTCCACTCGAAGGCACACTTCCCGGCCCCACGCTTTCCACCGGCGAAACACTCAAAGCAACTCTCCTCGATGGCGACACTGGTCCCGCGCTCAAAGACATTCCTGCGTTTAAGCGCTCCGACCCCCGGAGCCTTGTTTTCTGGATGAACTGTCCCGACACCAAGTCTCGCGCCGCCGTCATCCACACCAGCACGTTCACCATCGAATCTGATGAGCAGGGCTATCAAGTCATGCTCAAAGATGGACACTTGTGCTGGGAACTTATTCACTACTGGCCCGGGTCCGCCGCTGCAATTCGTACCACTTCCCCCTTTCCTTTCAACCGCTGGGTTCAGGTCGCGGTCACCTACGACGGCTCCTCCCTCGCCTCTGGCCTGCACATCTACTTCGATGGGCAACTCGCGTCGACCGAAATTGTCCGCGATCATCTCGATGGACCTGCCACCGCACGCACCTTCCAAGTTGGTTACCGAGATCGTGATCTGGGCTTCAAAGGCGGCGGCATCTGTGACCTCCAAATCTTCGACCGCGCTCTCACTGCTCCCGAAATCTCTGAACTCAAAACTCCCGGCTCGTTCAGTCCAGAAACTGCTCTCAACTCACTTTTCTCTTACTACACCACCAACATCAACGACGAGTGCATAGCTGCCACCAAGTCGTTGCAAATTGCCCGCGCTGCATACCACACACTTCTCGAATCCATTCCCGAAATCATGGTGATGGAAGAATCTCGTTACCCGCGCGACTCTTTCATCCTCACCCGCGGCCAGTACGACCAGCCCGATCGCTCTCGCCCTGTTCACCCCAATCGGGCGATTGAAGCACTTCTTCCGTTCAATCAATCTCTACCGCACAATCGCCTCGGTTTGGCGAGCTGGACCACTGATTCGCAGAATCCGCTGACCGCCCGCGTCGCTGTCAACCGACTCTGGGCAATCTGCTTCTCCCGTGGCCTCCTCCCCACTCTCGAAAACTTCGGCCTCCAAAGCGAACCACCAACGCATCCTGAACTCCTCGACAATCTCACACTCGATTTCGTCGCCTCAAACTGGAACGTCAAAGCACTCCTCCGACGCATTGTCGTCTCTCAAACTTTCCGCCAATCTTCGGTCGCATCTGAAGAAACGCTCGCACGCGATCCATCCAACGCTCTCCTCTCCCGCGGCCCATCTTCCCGCCTCTCCGCCGAAATCCTCCGCGATCAAGCACTCGCTTCTTCTGGCCTGCTCGCTAATACAATCGGCGGGCCGTCGGTCAAGCCCTGGCAACCACAAGGGCTGTGGGCCGATTCGGGAGTTGCATCGCAAGGCGATTACAAACCTGATACCGGCGACAATGCACACCGTCGCAGCATCTATACATATCGCAAGCGAACATCGCCGCCACCCAACATGCTCGCGTTCGATGCTGGCAGTCGCGAACTCTGTCTCGCGCGACGCCAACCGACTAATACTCCGCTGCAACCGCTTGTTCTCCTCAATGACCCAGTCTTCTTCGAATGCGCTCGGGCGCTTGCAACTCGCGTCACCGCAAACTCTCCCGATCCCAGAACTCAGATCTCGCACGCCTTCCGTCTGCTCACATCGCGCGAGCCTCGAACGCCCGAACTCGTTGCCCTTCTCGATCTCTATAACTCTCAACTCGCTGCCTTTTCCGTCGATACCGAATCAACTCAAAAACTCCTTGCCTCTAAAACTGCCGATCCCGCACTCGCATCTCTCACACTCGTTTGCTCCACCATCCTCGCATCTGATGCTTCGGTCACCAGTCGCTAGCACCAAATCTCTTTCCCAACCCACTCGCTCACACATCGCATTTCTTTCAGCCTTGGTCCATGCAACCACCACATGCATCTGTCAACACAGTTCCCCGCTTAAAGAACAGGAAGCGTGAGCGCCCTGCTGAGAACCCAACCACCAACCGCCACCGAGACCAAATAAACCTTGCTTTCAGCCCCCACCACTCTCATGCTCCTTTCACTCCGTCACTCTGCCACTTTGTCACTTCGTCACTTCGTCACTTCGTCACTTCGTCACTTTTTCTTTCCTCTGCACTCATTGCTCAGAACTCAGCACTTTTTTCCTGCATCGGACACACTTGCCCCTATTTTTGTCCGGTACCACATTTTCCTTCAATTCAGATTGACCTGCCACGTACAACTCTGTAAGGTGTACCTATGAAAACCAAACCTCACACAACCGCCGCCACACGCACTCATAGGTCCTATACGTCCTATGAGTCCTATTTCTCCTATCCACCTCATACCCATTGCAGCATCGCACCCGCGCACCAATTCCCCTCTGCTCTCCTGTTCACATGTTCTACTCCTCTACTTTCTCGCCGCCTCGGCGCCGCCCTCGTTACTGACTCAAAAACAAAAGATGCTCACATGCTCACCAAAAAAGTGAGCACCTTTGAAAAAAGTGAGCGCCTTTCGTTTTTGACCCAAAATCAAGCCCACCAGCGATATTCGCTCAGAAACAAAAGGGGATCAGGGACTCATGAGTCACTTTGAATTTTTCGTTGAGACACTTTGAAATTTCAAGTTTCAAATCCACCCCCAAACCCCTTTGCCCCTTTGCCCCTTTGCCCCTTTGCCCCTTTGCCCCTTTGCCCCTTTGCCCCTTGCACATCCATGCAACCTCCTGCTCCCAACTACGACCACTTCATGCACGGCACTCGCCGCCACTTTCTGGGCGCAAGCTCGCTTGGTCTCGGCTCGCTCGCGCTTTCATCAATCCTGGCGCCTCTCGGCGTCTCCGCTTCTGACCCCGCGGCACTTCGCAGCGGAGTACCACATTTCGCCCCCAAAGCCAAACGCATCATCTACCTCTTCCAATCCGGCGGCCCCAGTCAATTCGAGACCTTTGACCCCAAACCCATCCTCCGCGATCAACACGGGCAACCGCTCCCCGACTCAGTCCGCAAAGGTCAGCGCCTCACTGGCATGAGCGCGAATCAGGCCATTCTTCCGCTTGCAAGTTCGTTCACTGCTTCTGCTCCCAGAGGGCAAAGCCGGCAGAACATCAGCGACCTTCTTCCCCACACCGCCAAAATCGCAGACGACATCTGCATTGTGAACTCCATGTTCACCGAGGCAATCAATCACGACCCTGCGATCACGTTTTTCTGCACCGGCAGTCAGCTACCTGGCCGCCCATCTATAGGCGCGTGGCTCTCGTACGGGCTGGGTAGCATTAACGCGAATCTGCCCGCATTCATTGTCCTGGTTTCAAAAGACGCCTCGCGCGATCAACCTCTTTACTCGCGTCTCTGGGGCACAGGCTTTCTCCCCAGCGAACACCAAGGCGTTCAGTTCCGCGCTGGTTCTGAACCCGTGCTCTATCTCACGAATCCCGAAGGCGTCTCGCCTCACGCGCGACGATCGATGCTCGATGCACTGGGCAAACTCAACGCCGATCAATCTCAACACACTCTCGACCCGGAAGTCACCGCTCGCATCGCGCAAGCCGAAATGGCGTTTCGTATGCAGACCAGTGTTCCCGATGCCACCGACTTTTCCAATGAACCCGATGAGGTCTTTTCGCTCTACGGCGAATCTGCACGTACGCCGGGCACATACGCCGCCAACTGCATCCTCGCCCGGCGCCTGATAGAACGCGGCGTGCGTTTCGTCCAACTCTTCCATCAAGGCTGGGATCAGCACGGCGATCTGCCAAAATCTATTTCCCATCAGTGCAAACAAACCGATCAACCTTCTGCCGCACTTGTCATGGATCTCAAACGCCGCGGCCTGCTCGATGACACGCTCGTAGTGTGGGGCGGCGAATTCGGTCGTACCGCCTATTGCCAGGGGAAAATGACCGCCGACAACTACGGGCGCGACCACCACCCCCGCTGCTTCTCAATCTGGCTCGCCGGTGGAGGCATCAAGCCTGGTACAACGTACGGCAAGACCGATGAGTATGGGTACAACATCACAGAGAATCCGGTGCATGTCCATGACCTGCACGCGACAATGTTGCACTTGATGGGGATTGACCACGAGCAACTCATCTACAAGTTTCAGGGGCGCGGATTCCGTTTGACAGATGTGGCGGGCAAAGTGGTACGTGGGATCCTGGTGTAACGCGAATGCACGAATTGCAAGTGGTTTTGGATGTCAAAGTCGGGCAAACACTCAGCCCACCCGCCTAACTTTTAACGAATACACCCGTACTCTTGCGACTACAACCGAGCAGCGAAACCAAAGTCCGTTTCAACCGTAGAATGTACTTATCGGCGCATGTCGCGCCGAACAGGAGCCTCAATGAACACTCGCACTCGCCTCGCACTTCTATCCACTCTCGCAGCCACCATTTTCGCGGCACCCGCCGCATTCGCAATCGAACCTGAAAAGGCGCCGGCAGCAAAGGCCGCAGCGGAAACTCCTTCAGACCTACTTCCTGGCGACAAGGCTCCAAAACTCCAGGTCGCAAAATGGGTCAAAGGCGATGGCGTCAAGAATTTCGAGAAGGGCACTGTCTACATCGTTGAATTCTGGGCAACCTGGTGCGGCCCATGCCGCACTTCGATTCCACACCTTACTGAACTTGCCAAGAAGCACAAGGGAAAAGTTGTGGTCAGTGGTATCAGTGTCTGGGAAAACGGTGACGACTTTGCCAAGACAGTCGAGGCCTTTGTGACTGAGCAGGGCGATGCGATGGGCTACAACGTCGGTCGCGATGATCAGCCAGGCAACGAAGGCACTATGGCAACCACGTGGATGCAGGCCGCAGGCCAGAACGGAATTCCCTCAGCATTTATCATCAATGGCGAAGGCACCGTGGCGTGGATCGGCCACCCCATGCAGATGGATGAAGTTCTCGAGGCCGTTCTTGCAGGTAAGCACGACATCAACGCAGCACGTTCAGCCGCCGCCAAACAGCTCGAAGAAGGCGCCGCCGAACGAGCGATGATGAAAGACTACAAGCCCGTTGGCGAAGCAGCCAAGAAAAAGGACTTCGCGGCCGCTCTCACCGCACTTGACGCATTCGTGAAAAAATATCCAAACATGGAAGAGCAGATTCGCATGCAGCGATTCACATTCATGCTCAAGGCCGATGAAGCAAAGGCTTACACACTGGCGCAGGAATGGGCCACCGGTCCCATGAAGGACGATGCGGAGCAGCTCAATGGGCTTGCCTGGACCATTCTTGAAAACAAGGACATCAAGAAAGCCGGCATTGAAACCGCTTTGTTCATTTCCACACGCTGTAATGAACTGACGCAGAACGAAAACTCGATGTTCCTCGACACCCTCGCCATGGCAAACTTCAAAATGGGCGATGTGGTAAAGGCTATCGATCTGCAGAAAAAGGCCATTGCTAACGCCAAAAACATGCCGTTCGACGCCGAGTCAATTACGCAGATCACAAAAGACATGCAGACTCGACTTGATGAATACACAAAATCCGGAAAGTAAATCACAGTCTTACTAAAGTTGATTCAACCCTGAAACAGGGAGGCTTTTCAAAGCCTCCCTTTTTTGTCGACTTTTCAATTATCCAGAAGTCCAACTATCCCGTTTATGCTGCCTGGCGCGATAACTCCCTGCGGCACCGCGCAGCTACCGGTTCGCGGCGGTCCACCGCGCCGCTGCGCAAGCCGATAGAGAGTTCGACAGCGCACAAAAGCAAACACCCTAGAGAGAAGAATCGCAATGGATAAAGCCAGCTTAATTGGACTCTTGATCGGTGGCGGCGCGCTGGGCTTCGTCTTCTACGAAGTGTCGCACGGCAACCTCATGATGTTCTTCTCTATGGAAGGCGTCTTGATGGTGGGTTTCGGCTCTGTCAGCGTCGTGCTTATGGCAATGCCCATGGAGAAAGTGCTCTCTCTTCCGGGCTACATGAAGAAGTTTCTGTTTTACAAAGGCCTTCCAACCACCGAAGCCATCAAGATTATTTCACAGCTCTCTGAAAAAGCCCGCCGCGACGGCATCCTTGCACTCGAAGGCGAAATTGCAAAAATCCCAGACCCCTTTCTCGCTGCCGGACTAAAAATGGCCATTGACGGCGTTGAGCCGGGAAACATCGAAGCGACTCTCCGCATGGAACTCGCTGCAATGACCGATCGCCACAAGGCAGGCAAGAAACTCTTCGACATGCTCAAGCTCTACGGGCCTGGCTACGGCCTTGTCGGAACACTGGTCGGACAGGTCGGTATGTTCGGAAAGCTCGCAAGCGCAGACATCGGCGAACTCGGGCACGCCCTGGGCATCGCCGTCGTTGCAACCATGTACGGCGCAATCCTTGCCAACGCAATCGCCGGCCCAATCGGTGACAAACTCTCAATGCGTTCGAGCGAAGAAATGCTCAATCGCGAATTGATGCTCCAGGGCATCCTGTCTATTCAGGCTGGCGACAACCCGCGCGTCACGCTCGACAAGACACTTGCGTTTATCCCCGCCGCAACTCGCGGTAAATTGAAGCTCGCCGCCTGATAAGGAAATCTCTCCAATGTCAGATCATGAGCATGAAGGCGAAGGCGAGGAACATGGCTCCCACGGCGGTGGCAGTCATGGTCCGCCGCACGGCGGAGGCCACGAAGAAGGCCATGAAGGTGCGCCCGAATGGCTCATTTCTTTCGCTGATAACGTCGCGCTCATGATGGGATTTTTCGTGATTCTTCTCGCCATGAACATGGGCCCTAAGGCCAAGGGTGAAAGCCAGGAAGAAGGCGATGGCAAGCCCTCTCCAGACATGGTCGATTTCGTCATCGCAATGCGTGCGGCGTTTAACAACCCATTCGATGTCAATTCTGGTGCGCCGGGCGATCAGGTCTTTATCAAACGAATCAAAGAAAAGCAGGGCCAATCTTCGGATGTCGGCGTGCCAGGCGAGACCGAAACTGTTCAGTCAACCAGACCCACCGAATACCACTCGGTCACCGCCACCATCCCGTTTGAAAACGACTCGTCGCTGCTTGCCAATAGTGCACGCGACACCATCGTAAAAACAGCCGAGAAACTCAAAGGCCAGCGCTTTGTCATCGAAGTTCGCGGCCACGCCAGCCCATCGGAAGTGCGCCGCAGTCAGGAAAAAGGTCTTGACCTTTCCTATCAACGTGCCAAAGCCGTTGCCCGATTGCTTGTCGAACAAGGTCTGAAATGGGAACAGCTTCGCCCCAGCGTGGCGGGTGACTCAGACCGCCGCGTCAGCCGGACCAATGTCCGTTCCGAAGATCAGGTCAATCAGCGTGTGGAAATTATCGTCACACACGAACCGGTCGCCAACGACCCATATATGCAGGAATCCGGCGGCTCAGGGAAAGACACCTCCAAAGAACCGCCAGCCAAGCCCGATCGTGAACACGAATAAGTGACGCCGCCACTCTCGCGGCGTAACCTACCGCCGCGGAAGTGTCTCTGAACTGTCTTTCACTCTTCTGGTAAATACACGCATGGCTTCGACTCGTCACATCGCCTACTTCTCAATGGAAATCGGTGTCGATCCCTGCATGCCAACCTATAGCGGTGGGCTGGGAATTCTCGCAGGCGATGCACTGCGCGCAGCCGCCGACATGCGACTTCCCATGGTTGGAATCACGCTTTTGCACCGGCGTGGATATTTTCAGCAACGGCTCGACGCACATGGCAACCAGACCGAAGAACCTGCAGATTGGCCGGTGAACGAATTTCTGTCGCTTGAAGCACCACGTATCACCGTGCCATTGCAAGGCCGCCATGTGCAGGTCGCAATCTACAAATACACCGTTCGGGGCTATTCGGGCTGGACAATTCCAGTCTATTTCCTCGACACCGATGTTCCCGAAAATGAGCCGCTGGATCGCACAATCACGCACCTGCTGTATGGTGGCGACTCACGTTACCGCCTGTTGCAAGAAGGAATCCTCGGCGTCGGAGGCGTAAAAGCACTTCGCGCCCTGGGCTACACGGATATCCGCACATATCACATGAACGAAGGCCACGCCGCGCTGCTCACGCTCGAACTGGTCGCGGAGCAGGCAACTCTTCGCAAAGCACGCGGCGATGATCCGCTTGTTGAAGACACCATTCGTTCACAATGTGTTTTCACGACACACACTCCGGTTGCCGCAGGACATGATACTTTTCCCACCGACATGGTGCAACAGGTGCTCGGCCATCAACCAGTCCTGGAACGCCAGGATGCATTTTGCCAGAGCGATCATCTCAATCTAACTCAGCTCGCGATGTACTTCAGTGGATACGCCAATGGCGTGTCGCACCGGCATGGCGAAGTAAGTCGCAAGATGTTTGGAACCGATCGCGTTGATTCAATCACCAACGGCGTTCACCCTACGACATGGATCGGGCCGGCCCTGGCCAAACTGCTTGACACCAAAATCCCGGATTGGCGAGGCGAGCCGTACGAACTCCGTCGTGCACTCAATCTGCAGGATTCAGAACTCGCGGCGGTACACGCGCAATCGAAAGCCCACTTAATAGAGGCTGTCAATAAAGCCACCGGTGTAGCACTTGATCCTGCGGTTTTCACTATCGGATTTGCTCGCAGAAATACCGGATACAAGCGGGCAGATTTGCTCGTGAGCGATCTGAATCGGCTCAAGAAAATAGCGGAAACTGCGGGGAAAATTCAGATCGTCTATGCAGGGAAAGCCCATCCACGCGATGGTGGCGGCAAAGATCTTATTCGTCGTATCTTCGAAGCCGGTGAACAACTCAAGGGCGCCATCACGCTCGCCTATCTCCCCAATTACGATTTCCATGCGTGCAAAATCATGGTGAGCGGCGTCGATCTATGGCTGAATAATCCGCTGCCGCCGCTGGAAGCCTCTGGCACCAGTGGCATGAAAGCTGCAATGAACGGAGTGCCGAGTCTGAGCACTCTTGACGGCTGGTGGCTTGAAGGCTGTACCGAAGGCCTGACGGGCTGGGCGATTGGCGAAGACAAGTACGCGGGGCAATCTGACCAGATCGTCGATGACCGCGCTGGTGATGCAGATGCACTTTACTCAAAGCTCGAATCGACGATCTTGCCGCTGTATTACCGAAATAAGTCTGGCTGGCTTAACGTCATGAAGCACAGTATTGCGCTGAACGGCCCATTCTTCAGCAGCCATCGCATGATGCGCCACTACGCCGATCGCGCATATGCACAGTAGAGATGTTCAGCGAATCTCAAGCGATAGCAAAGCCTCTGCCGCCTGACGTGCTCGAACTGCGGGTTCGTTTGATCCTGTCATTCCTCGCCACGCGGCCGCGCCATCTGCCAGGAGCGTTAATTGATCCGCGAGTTTTTCTGCCGCGCCGGCCTCGCGGCAAAGCCGTTGCAAGTACTGCCTCACGCGATGCTTGTGCGCCAGAATTGCCTTGCGCCCGGGATGAGCCGCATCGGGAAGTTCTGCCGCTGCCATTTGGAACGGGCAGCCGCGAAAACCGGGATCCGCGAACTGTGCGCCGAGAAAATCAAAGACCGCGAGAATTTTCTGCACCGGAGACTTTGCGTTAGCTTCAGTAAACGTAAACAAAGAATCAAACCAGACCTGGTCACACCGCCGCAGGACTTCGGCAATGAGTTCTTCCTTGCCGCGGAAGTTGTTGTACAGCGACATTTTGGCAACATCTGCTTTGTCGATGATCGTGTCGATCCCGCTTGCGGATATTCCCTGTGTGTAGAACAACTGGGTTGCCGCACGCAGAAGGCGTTCACGCGCTGTTACGACGACCACCGGAGCTGGTGTCGACATATCTGGTGGAGTCACTCTCTGTCCGAGCGTTGGACTTGATGCCATCTTTTTTTCCCCTGCGAGGGTTTATCATACAGAGTGGTCTATCCAAATCCAACCCCAAATGCACAATGAAAAAAACGCCATTTGGCGTTTTGGGTAAATTCGGTCGTTGGTTCAGAATTCGGCGTGCCTACTTGACTTCGCGCACAGGTTCCGGATTTGCTTTCGGGGTTTCTGTTTCTGGCAATTCGATCATGTCTTTCTTGTCCGCTTCTTTTTTCGTTGTCATGGTTGGCGGCTGTGCAGGTGTTGGGGTCGGTGCAACCACATCAGCCGCGAATTCTGGTGCGGTGCGAACTAAACAGTCAACGCGGCGGGATTCCTGGCCGGGCACAGGTATGGAACTCTGCATGGTCGCCGACCAACGACCTGCCTTTGTGAACCCGTATTTCATCACATCAGGCATATTTGCCGCAGGATCGCTTCCTTCAAAGAACGAGATCACGAGCTGCTGCCCGACCGGAATTTCAGTGGTCCATACCACTTGGCGGGTACGTGTATCCAAGAGAGAGATTGTCTTTGGTGAGTGAGAATCGGAGACGTAGGTGAATTTGTCGGCGGAATACATCGAGCCGCCGGGCATGGCACAGCCGCCGAGCAGGCCGGCAGCGAGAATCGTGAGAGTTGAGAAAAACCGGGCGGTGTTTGGCCGCATAGAAAGGCTCCTTTTTACCAAGGACGGTATCGTCCGAAAACAGGGTGCGTCCGCAGTGATACTTCAGAAGTGCGGCATAAGTTCGGCGTTCAGGCTGACAACTTTTGAGGTTGGTACGCTTGGGTTGTGCAAACACTGCGCATCGGACATGGCTACGACCTGCACCGCCTGGAGGCTCTCCCCCCTGGCGGCCAGGGCAAACCGTTCATACTCGGCGGTGTGCAACTGCCCCACAGCCGCGGCCCGGTCGCGCACTCTGATGGTGATGCCCTGTATCACGCGGTGACCGACGCAATTCTGGGAGCACTCGGTCTGCCTGACATCGGACAGCTTTTCCCCGATACTGATCCTCGCCACGCTTCTCAAGATTCCGAGATTTTTCTGGCTGAAGCAGAACGACGAATGACGGGCGCAGGCTACAAGCTCGTCAATCTTGATGCCACAGTAATTCTCGAACAGCCGAAATTGGCACCAGTCAAAGAAGCGATGCGTGCCAACCTCGCTCGCATATTGAATGTTGGGATTGACCAGGTGAATGTCAAAGGCAAGACGCACGAGAAGGTTGATGCTGTTGGCGAAGGGCGAGCAATTGAGGTGCATGTGGTTGTTTTGTTGGCGAAGTAATTACGTGCCACTGATTTCGCAAACCCGACACCGAGCGGAATCCCAAAGTCCTCTCTCTGTGTCCGTAACTGGGCAATAGAGGCAAATCCCCTTCTCTTCCTGTTCGCCCGTTACTTCTGGGCCTGTCTGGGATGTCTGCGGCATCGAACTTCTGTTAGCCTTGAACTCAACCACTGAAGAATATTTGCAAAAATCTTCACTTTCCCCAAGGTTGACCTGTCCCGAAATCGCCATTGTGGATATGGGGCGTGTAGTGCCCCATGTAGTGCCCCCACAAACAACCCCCAATGGAGATTTCAGATGATTCGCAACGCCTCTATCGCTCTCGCTCTCGTCCTCACCGCTGGTCTGGCTCAGGCCCAGATCAACATCACTTCTCAGACTCGCTTCGTTGAAGCGGTCGCTGGCAATGGCAGCGGCACCAGCCACTTTGACTGTTTGAATATGAATGCGTGGAATCAGCAGGCCTCAAAGTCCTGGCCCAATGCCAGCAACGCGATCCGCCAGGTCTCTTCGATGGGTCCCTGGACGATGTCGTCTGATATGACCGGCTCTAACTTCGCACCCACCGATGGCGAAGCGGGCAACATCTACTCCAAGTATCGCGTCGAGTTCTCGATCAGCCAGCCCATGGATGTCTACGCCGAAGGCGGCTTCAGCGGCGATGACACCAGCGGCGCGCAGCAGCGGATGTGGAACCGCAACACCAACGCCACCGTCTTTGGCGGCTCAGGCAACTTCTACCAGCACCTCACCCCCGGCATCTACGCCTTCGAGCAGTCGATCAACTCCTGGGCACGCGGCCAGATCAATGGCGACATGGCGATCCAGTTCCGCCCCGGCAACGACACCTGCCAATACGCAACCGTCGTCACCAACAACTCATACACGGGTACCACCATCGCCGCCAGCGGTTCTGGCGACGGCCCCGCGGCATGCAACACGCAGGCATTCCCCGATGGCGTGTGGTTCAAATACACCGCGCCCCGCACCGGCCCGCTCGTCCTCTCAACCTGCGGCAGCAGCTTTGACACTGTCCTCACCGTCTTCAACAACGGCAATTGCAATCTCACTGCTGGCAACATCACCGCTTGCAACGACGATGCACCCGCGGGCAGCAGCTGCGGCAGCGGGACATTGCAATCCAACATCACTCTGAACGTCAACACCGGCGAGCAATACCTCATCCGTCTCAGCGGCTTCACCAACGCGACAGGCAGCTATCGCTTCAACGTCGGCCCCGTCAACGACAACTGCAACTCGATGATCCCCGCGGTACTCGGTGACAACGCGTTTGACAATCGCATGGCCGACACCGACGGCGCGGTCCTCACATCCTGCACCGGCTTTGGCGACAACCAGGTCAACGGCGACCTCTGGTACTCCTTCGTCCCCGCGACCGATGGCCTCTTGACCGTTGGCACCTGCGGCAGCAGCTTTGACACCAAGCTCGCGTTCTACACCGGCTACTCCTGCGGCGCAAATGGACTCACCGAGTGCAACGACGACTCGTGCGGCCTGCAATCCAAGATCGAGAACATCCCGGTCGTCGCGGGCCAGTGGTACACCATCCGCGTCGGCGGGTGGGCCGCCAGCCGCGGCACCGGCAACCTCAACCTCGCCTTCACCGGCTACTGCCCCGCCGACTACAACCACGACGGCGTCGTCGACTTCTTCGACTACCTCGACTTCGTTGACGCCTTCGCCGCCAACAGCCCAACCGCCGACTTCAACAACGACACCGTCATCGACTTCTTCGACTACCTCGACTTCGTCGATGCATTCGCGGCAGGATGCTGAGGAAGCAGGCACTAGGCATTTGGCACTAGGCACTAGGAAAGAACAAAGGCCCCGGCAGCGATGCTGGGGCCTTTTCACTTGCCTCAGTGAGTTATTCAAGGGGCAAAGGGCCAAAGGCGTGAATTGGACGGTTCGGGCAGCTATTGGATCGGTCGGAAATGCTCGTGTTCAATTGGGGGCATTCGAGCGGAAACACACAGGCTTACAGGCGCGAAGCGCCACTTTCTTGATAGGCAGCACCTAGATTCCCTGTCGTTTTCACGCTTTGGCATTTGAAGTGAATAGAACTTAAGTACTAAGAGGTAAGCCCATGCCATATGGGGAACTAGCTGAGGTACTTAGATGACTCAAATACTGGCGGAAGTTGATTGGAGCAACACAACAATGGCAATCTGTACCGTAGCTATGACGCTAATAGCGGCAGGTTCCCTTGTATATACCCGGAAGGCGAGAGGAGACTCTAAGGATTCCGCAGAATCCTCCAGGCGGTCTGCGGACGCATCGGAAATAAGCGCCAAGGCCGCCCAACGAAGCATTGAACTGCAGGAAGACGCGACAAAGCGGCGGCTCACCGCGAGGCTGCACAAGACACTAATGCCACGCCTGACCAAGGAAGGGAAAGAAACGAAGAAAAACGGCGCAGTTATCGAGATCGCGGTAATTAACAACGGTGTGCCCGTTGCGATCGACCAGGTCTACCTCCGAGACACTGAGTCCAAGCTGCCTCCGCTCGTACTGTGCAGCCTCCCCTCGAACGGCGACGGAAGGCTAGAACGCAACGGGCGCTGGATAGGCAACACAGAGGTCATCTCGTCACCCCAGTTGCTGTTTGTTTACAAGGTCATAGTCATAAAGACTGACTGCGACTTTCGTGTCGACATCCCACTGAATTCGGACGATGCTGCGACGCTCGAGGTACTAGCCAGAACCATCCTAGATCTAAATGGCTCGGGGATATGATCCCTCTCAAAGCCCGACATCTCCACGTTCGCGCGCAGCCCGACAATGCCACAAATACCATAATTTGTGCCTTCCGGGGTGGGAATATGCAGCAGGTCGGTACGAGAAACGCCGCCGAACTGGACAAAAGCTCTCAAGGGGGCGATACTTACGACCCGGCGACGAAAACCGGGCCACGCCACCTTAGCTCAGCGGTAGAGCGATGCTTTCGTAAAGCATAGGTCTGGGGTTCAAATCCCCAAGGTGGCTTTTTGGTAGTGACGAGTGCCGCGCAACGAGTGCTGAGTGCTGCGGCTCCGAAGGTCTCAACGTAAGACCGATACCATCCAATTCAGCGCGACTGGCAGGCTCGCACCCGCGACAGCCAAACACCAGAGGTACCGCTGGTAGCTGGGTGTTTCCACGCGGTAAAGAGTTAAATAGACAACCAAACATTCGGTCGCGAACACCGACATTGCGATAAACAGATATCCTGCGCCCAATTGGCGCTGAAGCGCATCGCCCGTGACCACCAGGAACGCTAATGTGCCGAAGGCCAGAAACCAAAGTACATGGCACACAAGTAGCACTTTGACGAATCTCCAGCGGGACTCGACCAGCATCTGCGATAAATGGAAGTACCGCCCACATTCCGGGCATCTGTCAATTGCATCGGACTTGTAGTTGCACGCGAGGCAGATCATTGCCTCGTACCTTGAGCCCACCACTAGAGGGACGCTGGTCAAACCTGGAAACCGTCACCATTGGAAAATGTCTAATTCAGGTTCTGGCGGGCACTGATTGCATCGCAGATATCATCCGCACTTACCGCCTTTGATATCTTGTTTCCCTTTCGCCGAAGGTCTGCCAGCACTTCTTCAATCTCTTCGCGCTTTGGTCGCATCCGCGACAGCGACTTGGCGATCCGCGGCGTCATCAGGTCGCGTGCGGTGCCAAAGTGCTTTCGACTCGTGAAGTAGATTGCTAAGCCAATACTCACAATCGTTGCCATCAGAAATCCAATGAAGTACGGCAGGAACACCGCCTTAGAAGGGGGCCGCGGTTCGCTGAAATAGAGATAGCCTGAGCAGATCGATCCACACACCGTGACAACGGCGAGCCATTGCATGGCTGTTGTCAACGTGACATCTCCCGGCCGCTCGGAAAGCTGCATGCACTCAAAATCCAATGCCGCGATCGGTTCGGTCATCAACTCCTTACGCTGCTGCCAGTCCAGCCGATTCGCAAGCAGTCGCTCCTCAAGCTGCGTCCGCGCCACAAGCTCCGGCGCATCTACCGGTACTGGTCGCAGAGCTTTGGGCACGCGCAAAGTCAGTCCACACGCCTTGCAACTCAACACCGGCAGAACCGTCCGCCAGAACGGAATCCAGTAGATATGCGGCATCCGCACATGATGCGTCAGATCGCCCCGCCGAACACCATGACAGAGCGGGCAGAACAGATGCGTCGGGCCGAAGCACTTCCGAGACACGTGTGTTCCGAAGATAATCAGCATTGGGAGATGGTATCGACTTCCGTGTCGGGCTGCACACTGTCCACGAGCTCAGAGCGCCAAGGGTGGCGATCTGCATCCCAGGGGGATGCGTGAGAGTTGCCTGAGGAGGCTCGGCACCTGTGGTAGCTGGCTCTTTTCATTCGCACCCCAGCGTGGGTGCACGAGATGGTGAGTAACCGAGAGAGTCGTGCACCCGCGCTGGGGTGCAAAGCAGAAGAGTAGAGAAATGGAGTTTGGCTCTACCTCCAGAGGTGCAAAGCCACCTCTGGCTACTTTCGCGCAACATCCCGCTGGGATGGAGAATTATGCCTACCGAATCTTGGGGCAATTGCCTCTTTCATCGACTACTTTTCCAGCAACGAAGTGTTCGTAGATGTTCCTTTGGCCTTGCGTGCCAGGTAGTCTTCGCGTTCGGCCATGACCTCGGCGAAG
>SXOY01000248.1 GCA_005776545.1 Planctomycetia bacterium
CACCAGATTGTATCTGAAAGATTTCGTAAGCGCCCGTCCAAGTTTTTCACCTTCAGCAACGGCTCTCGCCTTTTCCTTGGCATCCCGTCCTGATCTCTCCGAGCTATCGTGGACACCAGAAGTTTCGGCCAAAGGAGCCTCAATGTCGCCACCGTTGATGCCAATACACGGTACGCCGCAGACCATGAACTCCACTGTCAGGACATCGCCTGCTTTGCCGCTGGGGTAGTCGGAAGGCGCCCGGTGCACAGTACCGACTTTGCTGTCGGGAAACGTGCGGGCGTAAAAATGAGCCGCTTCTTCAGCATCACGGTCATACCAAAGACAGATTGTGTTCTTTTTCATCGCGTCGCTCCCGAGTCGTATTTCAGACCGCCGCTAAGAACTCCAAGTTTGATCACTTGGAAACGTCGGGAACGGTCTCTGGCTTGGCGAGCAGGTCCAGTACCGAAAGGGTAAACGCAGTGACACCGGTCCGAATCGTCGGTTCCTGATCCGGCAAAAAATTCGCACTGTGCAACCCCGGCAGCAGGAGCGACCGCCCCTTGGACTTCGCATCCGCGAACAGTGCCGCGTTCGTCGCGCCGATCCGAAGCTGAATCGAAGGCGCTCCCACTGTCACGCCGAACACGCCGAAATCCTCTGATCCCATCAATGGTTCGGTCTTCTTCACATGATCTGTCCCAATTGCCTTCCGCAGGGTGCCTGCGAGCCGCTCAGAAAGCGCTGGATCATTTGTCACAACGTCGTAGCCTTCGCTGGGACTATGGTCGATCAGCGGCTCGCGAGTCGCGCCGCCCGCCAGCGCCTCGGCCTTGGCGATCCGCTTAATGGAATCGATCACCTGCTTGCGCGTCTCGGGCTTAAACGTGCGCACCGTGAGTTCCAGCTTTGCTTCATCGGGAATGATGTTCCGCTTGGTCCCTGCGTGAAACGTCCCCACCGTCACGACCGCTGTGTCCTGCGGGTCTACTTCGCGCGAAACGATCGTCTGCAATCCATCCACGATCCGCGCCGCGATCACGATCGGATCGGTGGTGCGGTGTGGCGTCGAACCGTGTCCGCCGCGTCCGTACACAGTAATGTCTACAGCATCCGATGCCGCCATTGCAGGCCCGGGCGTGACACCGACATCGCCTGCAGGCAACTGATTATCCACGTGAATTCCCAGGCAGAAGTCGGGCTTGGGAATTTTATCAAACAGCCCTGCCTTCACCATCGACTTGGCTCCACTGAACCCTTCTTCTGCGGGCTGTGCGATCAGCACAAGGGTGCCGTGCCAGCGGTCCTTCTGCTGCGCGAGTAGTGTCGCCGCGCCTATCAGAGACACCATGTGCACATCGTGCCCGCAGGCATGCATGACGGGAACGATCTCACCGGACCAGTTCTTCATCGTCACTGTGCTGGCGTGCGCTGCGCCCGTCTGTTCTTTGACTGGCAGCGCATCCATGTCGGCACGGAGGAGAACCGTTGGCCCATTTCCATTGCGCAAAATTCCGACGACGCCGTAGCCGCCAATTTTTTCCGTGACTTCGTAGCCGAGTTTTCGGAACTGGGCGGCCATTTTCTCGCTGGTTTTCTCTTCAAACAGAGAGAGTTCGGGAGTCTTGTGCAAGTCGATGTAAAGGGTGCTGAGAGTGGGGTAAATGGCATCGAGGCCCGCGAGACCCTTAGATGTTTGAACAGATGTTTGTGCGGGAGCAGGAGAACCCGCCAACAACGACACCATCGCACAGCCGGCGATACAGAGCAACATCGAATGTGTCTTGGAACGAGTCATATGCAACATTACAACCTCCCGGGCATCGGGGGATGCCGCGGGCGGATGATAGCAAGTGGTGCTTGTCAGGCGGGGCGACGCGGACTCTTCCTTGCCGGAAGATTCTTGACCGGACTCTTCTTGCCACTCTTCTTGGCCGCTGCCGAACGAATGATGACAGGGCCGGCCCCCCTCCTTGCAAATGGAACAGGATTGCGGGCGATGGCTTCATCGATCAGAGACACGACCGCAGGACGCGCGAGCGTGGAGGCGCTTGCCAGATCAATGAAGCGCGTCTGGCTGGACCCCTTCAGCAGTTTCTCAGGGTCCGGCAGATCTTTGCCTTTATTGAAATAGAACTTCACACCATCAGCGTCGCCTCGGATAGCCAGAACTCCCTCGTATCCGTGCTCACTGGGTGAATAGCTGATGACGAACCAACCGCGATATTCATATACCACCTCAAAACAAGTGGGCAGACGAATTCGCAGCGAGCGCCGCATGGAAGCGACGAGTTTCGATTGCTTTGGCGCGAACTTGGTGATGAGCGTTCGCAGTTGGGCTTCTGCTGCTCGTCGACCCGCCGCGGATTGGGGGCTTTTGGCGACTGCTTCGGGTTTGGCTGGCCGGCGAGCGGATGTCTTTTTCTTATCGCTCATCATGGCTCCTTGTGGAAAACGAGGTTCTGAAGCTGATAGACAAACAACCAGGACCCCAACCGCTGCTAACATCTCGAGGAAAACAGGTCGCTGGCTGCTAGTGTCGACGGCAGTTGGTCGCGGAATAGCGAGTAGATATCACTTCCCTCGGGTAGGCCGAGATCGCCTCGATATAGAAGTGCAAGCATCGGTCTGCCGTCCTGCGGAAGTGTCTTCACTCGCTCACCTTTGCCAGGCAGAATTCGGACATGAAATTCCTCAATTGGCTCATCAGCCTGCCGAACGAACTCATTGATAGACCCGTCTCGGACTAAGACGCGTCTGCATCGGGCCGCGGCGTGCAGGAGGCCGAGATCGAACATTGATGGCCGCAGTCCAGCGCCAAAGTATGAGAGCAGCGTCGGGCAAAGCTGAGAAATGCTCGCGTTTGAGGTGGCCACATTGTTCAATGCGAACTGGCCCTTAGACTGAACATCGAGCCAGTGCAACATATCTTGCTTGAGATCCAGAACCAAGGGTAGATATATCCCATTTTCGCCGTCGAGTGAGAACCTCAACTCCACGGTCCTGGGGTCGAAATGCTGGCCGCCGACATCGTCTCTCAACATGATTCCCGCAAAGCCGCGCTCGAGCTTGCTGAAGGGCATGCCGCGATAGCTGTTCACTACCATTACCGCAAAGCGTGCCCCGATCGCGGCCGCGGCGTCGGTGTGCAAGTCAACGAACTCGGTCGCGCCATCCGGCCATGGAGCATCGCGCAGATCCCCCGAACTCTGCGCCACAAGCGACTCACCAACGGTAAACCGCAACTCGTAGTACGAGCATACACCTAGGTAGCCCCACTGGTCATCGTAAAATGCAACCGAAAGATCCAAGTCGGTCTGGCTCCCGCCCTTTTGGGGCTGGCACCAGTGCAGAAAGAGTCGCACTGTCTTTCCGGCGCAAGCGGGGACACGTGACCCACGGGGCAAGTTCACAGCCGAGACGCTCGCTGTGCGCTCGTTGAAAGGTGCCATCACATCTTGAAGTTTAGCGTCGATCAAACCAGTCTCAAAACTCGGCTGCTGCGCAAAACGTGCCAGCAGTTCCTTACGAATTGCCTTGACGATCGGCCCTGCAATTTCTGAACAGATGGTCTGGCGATTGTCGACAGCCGACGCACCTTTGGCGATCCGTCCTTTTGGCCAGTACACGCGGACGGGAGCCTTATTCGCGCGGCTGGGAAGGTGCTTGAGCAGCGTGACCAGGAGCGGTGTCGCGAGACGGGGGACTAATTCACCGAAAGCTTGTGTGACAGCCCTCGCATCTGCATCGGTGGTGGTGGTTCGAATTGTGTGGTCGAGCCGCCGCCCAAACTCTCCTGGGCGCTCCGACAGCAATGCAACCAGAGCTTGCGTGTTGTGCGAGGCAATAGCCTCGTCCAACTTGCCATACCAGGTTCGAAACGTTGGAGCCGGTGTTCCATCCGGTGCCTTCTTGCGCAAGATCTGAAACGCTTTTGCAACGTTTGGAAAGCGATCTGCGTATTCGTGTGGATGGAGGAACTCGCCTACCCACACCCAATATGACCGGTGACGCAGCATGTCCTCAGTCATCTGCTCGGGCGGCATTGTCTCTAGCAAGGCAAACAATTCCCGCCGCAGCGACCGCGACATTTTCGCTACTTTGAACCGGCGGATTTGAATTGGTACATGCACGGTTCCTGGCATAGTGCCGAGAGCCTGCGCCCCCAAAAGTTTCGCAATTGCCCCCCAAAATCGACCGGGCTGCTCCGGATGTTGTACAGGGCGATTGACAATCTCAGCCTGCAGCGAGCCGTCGGTGCCGGACATTACCGCAATCAGGCGCAACAGATCGGTTGCAGTATTCATGTAGCGGCGAGCGTGTGTCATAACAGCGCTCGCGGGACACATCCGCAGCAATCCTCCGAACACCACTGCGATGTTCTCCCGAAGTGGAATCTCTTCTGGCAGCCATGACACGACATCGAGCTGGTGCGCCGAAATGATCGTTTCCAATGCGCTGCGGTCTTGTGGTGATAGAGCCTGGGTCCGCCTGCAAAGACTGCAAAACAGAGCGCGGGAATCGCTAATGACATCAGATCCAAGTTCGAGGATCTTGTATCTGACCTGCTCCCGCGGTAGCTCGCGACCCGGAGACTCTCGAAAAAAGGGCGATGACGCATCGACATGGTGCTCACACACCGGGCATGCGCTGTAGTTGCTTCCGTCGAAGCAATGGTCGCACACGACATGTGTACATGGCTTGAGCACGTGCGTCGTGCCGACTCTGCTGCAGAACAGACAAGGTTGGTCCTGGGCCTGGAGAAAGTGAACTAGAACCTTGCTCCACCAGAGGCTGGCCGTGTCATCCGGCACGCCATCGGGGAATTTCCTGAAGAGAGGTGTGTGCTTTTGGTCGCCGCCCACCTGCTTCAATAAGGCATTAACACACCAAGGGAGCAGACGTCCTAGAGAATCCGCATCGCACGATTTCATCCGGGAACGCAGACGAAATGAGGGCAAGTATCCGATGTTCGCGAGTTCGAGTTCGAACGCTCGGAGTTGCTTTTCTTCTGGTGAGTTGCTACCAGAACTCAGGAATACAAGCCCGCTACGGGTCAGTAGCATCTCTTCAACGGATTGCGGCTGAACCTCGGGCATGCGTAGTTCAAAAAAAGGGGAGGAAATCGCCTGAACTGTTGACAATTAGAAGGAAGTCCAGGCTCAGCCTCCCGGAGCTATTCTAGTCTGCAGTGAGACACAAGTGATACCTGGGAGCAAAATGCCCTGAACCTAACCGCACGAAGTTTTCAAGGATGCATACTCGGTCTGGCTCTCGGAGATGCGCTTGGCGCGCCATTTGAAGGTGGCCTGCTTGAGCGATTGCTGTGGCGGCTGATCGGTCGAACCAAATCTGGTGAAATGCGATGGACGGACGACACACAGATGTCGATTGATGTAATGGAGTCCCTCATCGCCCAGGGGAACGTTGATACCGACGATCTGGCATCTCGATTCGCGGCGAGTTACCGCTGGAGCCGCGGCTATGGACCAGGCGCATCGAAGGTATTGAAACGAATCGCAAACGGGGAGAGATGGGAGCAGGCGAGCCGGTCGGTGTATCGCGATGGGTCGTTTGGCAACGGGGCTGCGATGCGTGCGCCAGTGATTGGGCTGTTTTTTGCTCACAAGCCACGGGAAATTGATGGTGCCGCGCGAATGTCGGCCATTGTCACGCACGCCCATCCGCTTGGAATTGAAGGAGCGGCGTTGATCGCGCACGCGACAGCCGGCGCTGCGCGAGGGGATTCAACTGAAGCAATATTGCAACTAGTCTCAGAACACTGTGAATCAGATTCAATGACATCGCGAATTGCGATCGCGCAGAAATGGTTGGCATCGAGCAATGATGTGCGACCGGTCGATATCGCGCGCCAACTGGGCCATGGGATCGCGGCATCGGAATCATGCATCACGGCTCTCTACCTGGCGCTGCGATTTCGTGACACAGACTTCCTCGCAATGCAGCAGATGGTCGCTGCGATGGGAGGAGATGCGGACACTATTGGCGCAATGGCTGGCGCGATCTGGGGCGCGGCCAACGGAGTTCCTCCAGTGCCCGCGGAACTCCTCATTAGACTTGAACAGCGAGAGAGGCTTTCAACATTAGCTGCGGCACTTTACCGACAAACCTGCAACACGGCCAATGTGATCGCATAAGTGCTTTCACAACTTAGAATATTGTACCAGGATGAAAAGCCGCATCCATTTGCGATATCATCAAGGTAGTAGACGGAATAATGTAACATTTGACCTGGATCCTATTTCGGAGCATTTCATGACACGATTCATCATTTTGTCCGCCGCGGCACTTATCAGCAGCATTTTCGCCGGCTGTGCATCCACTCACACTGCCAACCCTGGCACCGCTCAAACAAGCGTTTCAGGTGACCCCCACATGCAACTTGGCAATTTCTCGGTGAGTCTGGTTGTCAAAGACATAGCCGCGTCGAGAGCGTTTTATGAGAAGCTGGGATTTCAGGTCGTTTCGGGCGATCAGTCCAAGAACTGGCTCGTCCTCAGAAACGAAGACACCAAGATCGGTCTCTTCCAAGGGATGTTCCCCAAGAACACACTCACGTTCAATCCTGGCTGGGACAGCAACAAGAACACGTTGCCGGAGTTTAGAGATGTCCGCGACCTTCAGAAAACCCTCAAAACCCGCGGCCTCACGCCCAGCCCCGCCGCCGATGAGGCTACTAATGGCCCTGCGTACTTCATGCTCATCGATCCGGATGGCAACCCGATCCTGTTTGATCAGCATGTAGCAAGTCCGAAGAAATAATCGGAAAGCACGAACTCGATTTCTTATTTCGGACCACTGGTTTCCCTTGCCAACTCCTGGCGAGTTGCGATCGGCACATATCCGATCTCTAGGCCAGGAGGCGGTTGAACAATCAATGCCGGATCGAGTTCGGCAAGCTTCCCGATGGCTGGCGGCGCAAGATACTCGCGGTCTTTTGTCCAGGTGCGATGCAACATTTCCGCTTTGATCTGCATTTTTTCGCGCTCTTCCTTGGTAAGGTCGGCATTCAGGAGCGCAGGCTGGTCGGCGAAACGATACCAGTAATATGTCACAACACTGCCATCGCCAAGTTTGGTCGTGAACGGGCCTGCCACCGGACCCGGCTTTTTCCACGAACTTTCAGCGGCATCTGGTGTTTCGTAGGGTTCTTGCGATTTCTCTTTGGGCGGATCAAATCTCACTTGGGTCAACCCTGTCTCTGCCGGAATCTCATCAGGCTTCATTGCGGTCCACTGCGGCTTCTTCTCATCGTTTCGTAATCGGTAATACTCGGGCAACCTGACCAATGCGCTGCCGGGCAATGCGTGTCTTGTCACAAGATCTGCGTTCCACTCATAGCCATACGTGGAAGGGTCAGGCGAGATCGGCGTGGCCAGTGACTTCCACGCCATCGAGGACTTCTTGTCATTCGAAGTG
>SXOY01000020.1 GCA_005776545.1 Planctomycetia bacterium
CTTCACCAACAGACATTTATCAGACCATCGCGCTTGTGCATTTGGGAGGTGAGGACTATCAGGCAACGCTACCTCCATTGCGCTGTACAGATACGCCACAGTTCTATTTTGAGGCATTGGGTTCGGGTGGTGCGAGAATTTCACTTCCTGACAACGCGCCCACAATCGTTCTTTCAACGCGTGTTGGTACCTTTGACCCCGCGGCGACGCTTCTCGATGTCGGATTTGAGAGTGGGCTTCCAACTGGTTGGACCACAACTGGTCTCTGGCATGTTTCATCAACCTGCGTGCCGCCCGCGGGATCGTGCGGCAGTGGGGCACGCGCGTATTACGGACGAGATGCTACTTGCACATTTAACACAGGAGCTACTACGTTCGGCAGCCTCATCAGTGCGCCGATCACCCTCCCCGCACTTCTTCCTGGGCAACACATTACACTTTCGTATTGCCACGGACTTGATACTGAGAACGGCGAAAACGGTGTATCCGACTATGACAAAGCCGAGGTCTGGGTCATTCATCCCGCGGGACAAAATCCGCGAGACTTGCCCGGCGATCGTGCTTCGCCGACAGTGCGTTCCGCGCCGATGGATCAATATGCGGGGCAAACGGTTCGCCTTGAATTCCGCTTCAATTCCGTGAACGCTCAGCAAAACGGCTTCCGTGGATGGCACATTGACAACGTTCGCCTCACCGGTCCCGCGCTGGTCTGCTCGGATCCGCCAACGTGTCCCGCAGATTTCAATGGCGATGATCTGGTGGATTTCTTCGACTACCTCGATTTTGTCAGCGAGTTTGCCAGTGTCTCGCCAGCGGCGGATTTCAATCACGATGGCATCGTTGATTTCTTTGACTACCTCGACTTCGTCGCAGCATTCGCAACTGGGTGTTGAATTGCAGGCGATGGAAAACACATGAATACGTCAACCAAATCTGAAAGAACACAAATGAGAAAACCTACTCTAATCTGTCTCGTGAGTGTGAACGCTTGGCGGCTGGTTGCTAGTTTTCTGATCGTCACAGCGCCAACCGTTGCCCAAGACCTCAATGGAAATTTCCAGCAAGACTCACTCGAACTGCGGAACGGTGCGCCCGATTGCAACCTCAACGGAACCATCGACAGTGTGGATACTTCCAAGCCGTACCTATCACATCCCATTTCTCTACTCAACGGCGTTGACCAGTTCCAGAACAACGTCTGGGGGATTGTGCCCTTGGATTTCGATCAGGATGGGCGCATGGACCTGGCGCTCTGTGCGTTCACCAGTACCAACCTCGGTCACATTGCCCTTTGGCATAATGAGGGTGGCCCCGCGCTCGTATTCCATTCTGAAATTGCATTTCCCGATGCAAGACCAACAGTCATCACTGCCGCGGATATTGACGGTGACTTGAAAACAGATCTCATAGCGGGAGATTCCTCGTTCAATCGTGTGTATGTTCTTCGGGCGACCGGTGCGGGCACTTTCGCGCCCCCAGTCACGCTTGCCGGGGATACATCTACCAATGGGTCGGTCGGGATCGCGGCCGGAGACCTAGATAACGATGGCGACATTGACATCGCCGCGACATCGTGGGGCACCAACAAAGTCAACGTTTTTCGGAATAATGGAAACGGCAGCTTTGGCTCCAGTATCCCATACCCAACTCAATACCAGCCTCGTGATGTTGCGATTGGGGATTTCACTGGCGACGGATTGGCCGACCTTGCGATAGCTAATGAGTTCTACTCATCAGTACCTGCCTCTGCAAACGGTACTGTTACGCTCCTTCGCAATACCGGTAATGCAGTATTCGTGACGCATGCAAATCTGCCAATGCCAATTGGCAACGCACCATTCAATTATCAGGCCCGTCCACAGATGGTGGAACTCTGCGATATTGATCATGATGGAGACAACGATCTCATCACCTCGTCAAAGCTCAGTAACACTCTTGCCATTCACTTGAACAACGGTCTCGGCGCGTTCACGTTAGGACAGCGATTCGGTGGGATAAACATCGAGGCCAATGCACGTGATATCAGAATCGCAGACCTCGACGGCGACGGTTGGGAAGAAATCGTCTGGGGTGATCCAGACCAGTGTATTGCTGGAGTGTACAAAAACTCTGCCGGAACGTTGACGCTTCGGCAGAACCTCGCAACCGCCACAGGTGGATCCCTGTATCTCGGAATCGCCGATTTCAGCGGCGATGGATTGCCGGACATTGTCTCCGCCAATGATGCGGGTAGAACATTCTCAATTCTCGAAAACAAAGGCCAACTTACTTTTAACACCCCTATTCACCTTCGCCCCGATGAATATCCACAACCGGCGTTTTTCGCGGATTTCAATAATGACGGCGTCACCGACATGGGCGCGTTAAGATCAGACTATCTTCAAACGACATGGAATATCGCAGTGTATCTTGGGCTTGGAAATGCGGTCTTCAACAAGACTGCTATCAGCACTTCAGTCACTGGGTCAAGCACCATTGTTCCCTTCGATGTAAATCATGATGGCGACATCGACCTCATTGGCACTGGTGGTCATTGCTACGTCTATCTTGGAAATGGCAACGGGACGTTTCAACCTGCCGTCAACTCCAATCTAGCTATTGTTGCACTTAGATGTGTGCTCGCGGACCTGAACATGGACACTCACCTTGATATCGCCTGGATGGTCGGCGGCCATCCCGGTAGCTTCCAGGTCAGCCTTGGCGATGGTGTGTCACGCTTCCTGGCCCCAACCTCATATGTGATGCTCGCAGAAAATGAGTCAGTTGGAGTTGGCGATATCAATGGAGATGGCGCACCAGAGTTGTTTGCCGGTTTCCGACAGCAGCTCGCGCCTCCTGCAGGCGGCGTGCTTTCCATGCTTCCTAACAACGGCAATGGGACATTTGGAACACGCCAGGACCGGTTTATTGTCGGAACGCCGTTAAATCCCGCAGTAGCGGCAATCGCGGTCTCTGATTTCGATGGCGATAACGATGGCGATGTCATTGTTTCAGCAAACGGACTGAGGCTATATCGAAACCCAGGAGATGGCGTGCTGCCGTCGACTCCGGTTATTGTAAATCAAAACAGCGTGAGCGAACTCTCCGCTACCGACATTGATCTTGATGGTGATATCGACTTGTATGGTCGCGGCTTGACCGGCGTTGTGTTCCTGAATTCAGGTTCCGCCGCATTTGGTCCACCAATGTTCATGCATCCCTATGACTCCAATGCGCGCGGATTCCTGGTGACAGATGTAAACGACGATGGCCGCAAAGACCTGGTAATACGACCGGAAAACTCCTGGGGTACGTTCCTGTTTCTCAATTTGGCTCAACGCAGTCTGGATGTCAACGTAAATGGCGTCCCCGATGAGTGTGAGACGCCGCGTTGTGTTGCAGATTTCAACGCAGATGGCATCGTCGATTTCTTTGATTACCTTGATTTTGTCAGCCAATTCTCTAATAACGCTTTGGCCGCAGATGTCAATCACGATGGCATAGTTGATTTCTTTGACTACCTCGATTTCGTCGCCGCATTTGCAACGGGTTGCTGACAAGCAACTCTCTTTGACGTCCCTATGTCTCTTTGCTGATTCTGCTGTTTGACCTATCTTCGAAAAGGACTCTCCCATGAACATCAAAACTACCATCATCGCTACGTGTCTTCTTCTGACCTCTGCCGCAACCGCACAAATCTCGGAGCGATGGCTTCTCCAGATTCCGCGCTTCAAGCCGTCGCGAACTATTGTCGACCAGTCCAGCAACGTGATCGTTGTCGGGACCCAGTGGAACACCACCGTAACGACTTCGGCGATGGCTGCGTATTGCTACAACCAGGATCGCCAGCTGCTCTGGTCATGGAATAGCGGCCTCTCCGGAAATGACGCCGCGGAAGATGCTGAGTTGTTGCCCGATGGCTCCCTTGTGATCGCCGGAAATCGCGGCGCACGATGGCTCATCGCAAAGCTCACGCCTCTGCATGTTCAAGCGTGGGCGACGACATATGTTCCCGCAGATCAACCCATCGCAGATGATGTTCCTTCACGTGTCAAGGTAGATGTCGCGGGAAATGTCTATGTATGCGGCTACACACAGGGTCCGATCACGCAGGATGCCCGGGTAACCAAATTTGCCGGTACAACCGGTGCGACTATCTGGTCTCAAGTTCGAGGAATTCAAGAGCGATGGGATCGCTTCGAAGATATGGACATTGATGCCGCGGGAAACGTCGTCTGCGTTGGTGAGGTGGGTGACAGCGATTTGGATGAACAGCTCAAATTGGCGGCTGTTTCTTTTTCGCCTGCAGGTACTCAGCGTTGGGCTCATTACCTCCTCGGGCAGTGGTCCGATCCGGATCAGTACGGGTTCTTTGAGATTGGTACCGCACGCTCCGTCAAAGTCGCGCCTTCTGGAAATGTCTACCTCGGCGGCGTTTTTGGTGACGATCTGCAATTCACTGATCTGGCCGCTATCAAGATCTCTCCCTCCGGTGCCCTTCAATGGCGACGGCAATGGAATGGCAGCGACGATGGTCTTTATGACCGGGCCTATGCAGTCGCACTGGGAAGACAGGAGCAACTCTATCTGACTGGCGAGACCTTTCAGAATATTGGGTTCAACTACTTCAACACGCCGGTCATCGCATACGACACTGCGGGTGTCTTTCTATGGCAAGACATCTTCAATTCGCCACCCGGCAATAACGACAGCGAAGATGTTGCGATGAACATTCTTGTCGATGAGTTCGATCGCGTGATCATGATCGGGTCTGATTGGACCAAACCCGGACCAGACTACTTCGTTCGTGTGTTTACTCAGGCCGGAGAGCTTGTTGAAGAAATCTCCGTGGATTCTCCCGGATCGCATTTCGATGTTGATGGTGTTCGCCGCGCTGCGCTTGCGCCGGGCGGCAAGCTGTTCTTCGCAGGTCGACAGGGAGGCCTGACGCCGATTAATGGAACCACCGGCACAGTCGGACTGATCCAGCTTTCAGTACCAGGATCCGCGTGCCCCGCCGATTTCAACGTCGATGGCACGCTCGATTTCTTCGATTACCTTGACTTCGTGGAAGCGTTCGCTTCGCTCTCTATTGCGGCCGACTTCAATGCCGATGCGGTCATTGACTTCTTTGACTACCTGGATTTTGTCCAAGCATTTGCTGCTGGCTGCTAGGCCTCCCGCGTTGCGCCAGAGATACACAGCTGATTTCTCCCCAATCAGGGTCGAAATTGTGAAAACAATTTTGGCCTTTTTCACATTTTGGCACGTCGGTGGCGTCCTTACTGCAATCAAGCCATCGTGTACTCTTTACAGCAAACTGAGTGCATTTATGAGGAGTGTGGTATGCGTTCTTCAATTCTCGTTCCCGTCGTTGTTGGTCTGACCCTTGCAAGTGTGTGTATCCCTGCAATCGCCGTGCAGCCGGTTGCACTGACGCCACAGGTTGCAAAGCAGCCGAATGCAGCACTTCGGTATTGGAGCATCTTCGCGCAGCTCAATAAAGATCAGGAAGCCAAACTGCGCGAAATCGACTTTGACAAACTCCTCACCATCGAGGATGCACGTGCAGCGTTTGCTTCTGCCGGTGTCCCGTTTGGCGGCAGCGAGATCATTGCAACTCTGCTGAGCACCACTGAGTTGGAAAAATGTGATTTCGAGATCGATCTCAGCACTGGCCCGTATGCGCTCATGCCACACCTTAGTCAGATTCGCACATGCGCTCGACTCTTGCGACTGGATGCACGACGCCTGCAGATCGAAGGCGAACATGATGAAGCTGCTTCAAGGATTGCCGCCATGCTGCGATTGTCTTCACATGTCGCATCCGACAGGATCATGATCTCTTCACTTGTGGGAATTGCAGTTTCAGAATCGGCGTTCAAAGAAGGGACCAGGTTGCTTCAAGCGGGCAAACTCTCCGCAAACGCAATGACGAGTTTGCAAAGTGCCGTTGCCACTATGAAGAACGAAGACCCGCTCTTGCTTCGAGCGGCAGTCGCCAATGAAGGAAAGGAATTTCCTGACTGGATCGAGCGGCAATTGGTCGTTCCGGAAGGCATGAAAGCCATTAATGAAATCTCCGCTGCAAATCTGAATGGTGCCGATCCCAAAACCAAGCCTCCAGAATTCACTGTTGAAGGAGTCAGGGCTGATCTTCCAAGACTTCGTGCCGCATACGCCAGACTGAATGCAGCGTGGGATGCAGCGGATCCAGCGGCAGAGGCTATCGCTATCGAAAAGGCCTGCATTGCCGGTGAATGCGGCACACTTGCCAAGGTCTGGCTACCCAGCATGAGTAATGCCTACAAGACTCACAAGCGATTTGTGGAAGGGCGTGATCTCTTTATCAAGCTCGCGAAAGAACATCGATAATCCGTTATGCCGTGTCCCGTTGCCCAACTTCTGGTACGAATGCATCGTGGCGACGAGGTGGCGGCACAATCGCTTTGGCGAACTCACTACAAGAGCTTTGAGGCTTACGCCCGCGCAATTCTTCCGCCGCATTTGGTTTCACATTCCGCCGATATTGTCCAATCTGTGTTTTGCAATGTGCTCTCTCTTACTTCACGTCGTGTTCGAAGTATCGAGGACGGCGTAGCATTTCTACTGGCAAGCATCCGCAACCAGTGCGTGTCGCTCATTCGCAGTAATCGCCGTCGAGTGCAACGCGAGCGAAGTAGCGTGAATCATCAGTTGCAACAACCAACTTTCGATGACCTGGATATCCATGGCGCACTCAGCCTGCTGCCGCGACGCCAACGAGAGATCGTTGTGTTGAAACAAATTGCCGAATTGACGTTCGATCAGATTGAGCGATCTACGGGCATCAACCGCAACACGGCGGCGTCTATCTATCGCGTCGCCCGCGAGCGACTTCAAGTACTTCTCGCCCAACCAATCGATGTGCCTCGCACTATTCAATTCAAGGAGGAGTCCATTGAAACCTCTCGATGAACAACTAGCGTCGCTTGCCTCCGAACTGCAATCAGAAACGCTGTCTCCCTTTCCCTCTCAGCTTCATTCCTCGTTGCGTCGTCGCAGATTTGTAAATCGCGCAAGGTTTGTTGCCGTTGCCGGCGTTCCGATGTGCCTCTTGGCAGGACTCATCTGGATTTCGCAAAGCATCCGCTCACAGGCAGGCACCCCAGAAATGCAAATGGTCAGTATGCTCCGAGCCGACCCCTCAAACCTGCCGGCGTCTGCGGCATGGCAGCCTGCTCAACTAGAACGAGCGGGAATTCGGCCGAACGTCGATTTGTCAGGTTTTTGATAGCGACCTAAGTTCTTGCAACCAAACAAATTACGAAGATTTTATGTTTGTTCGGTATACTTCACATCGCATTATGGCTATCTTCTGGGCTGAAGCCAATTGCGTACGTTGGCGGCCCGATATTAACTGCATTACGATGTTGATCGGTTCACTTCATGTCCTCACGGTCTCAGCCACAATCCCAGTTCTCGCATCCCCATCACAAAGTGGCGGCGAGCTGTGCTTTTGAGCTGTTCGACTCCACACGCAGGCTTTCAGCAACCAGCATCAACAGTCTTCAAACTCAAGTAGCACAAGCACTTGTGGAGCTGGCGAATAGGCCTGAAGGAGCCTCGCTTTGTAGCGGGTCGTTGCGAGCAAAGCTCATTGACGATACTGAAATGGCCACTTTGCATCTTCGCCATTCCGGAATCGCCGGTCCCACAGATATTCTCACGTTCGACCTTCGCCAAACCCCCAAGAGTCCTTTGGACACCGATCTACTTATAGATCTTGACGAAGCTGCCCGTCAGGCTGTCGCTCGGAACCACGCACTCGAATCTGAACTACTTCTATACATCATCCACGGCGTTCTTCACTGTCTGGGATTTGATGATCACGACGATGCGCAATTCTCACAGATGCACGCACTCGAAGATCAGGTCCTTGCGGCAATTGGAATTGGTCCAATCTTCTCCCGCCCAGGCACAGAAAGCCAGGGTGCCAACCCATGATTCAACTTTCCAGCACAGCCTGGCTCTGGATTGGGTTTGCAAGCGTCGGCTTTGGCGGCGTACTCAGCTCCCTCTTTCATTCCATGAAAGAAATGTCCCGCGCTCGATTGGTCGAGATCGCGGCGATCAGAAATAGCCCCGCCGCCATACGCCGGATCGACACGATTATCGAAAACCCAGATGAGCACGCTTCCGCGGCGGCATTACTTCGAATCGTCCTCAACCTCATTTCTGTGGTGGCAATTGTCTTTTACGTCACCTCGCTTCGACACCCAGTCGCTCCCAATGGTGCGCTGCCGGTAGTCATCGCACCAGATGCAATTGATGCGATCCTGGGGATTACTGCAACCACCCTTTTGGTCTGGGTCATCGGCTTCCTTATCCCGCAATCAATTTCAAGGCACGCCGCCGAAGTCACCGTCTACGTTTGCTCACCCGTTATCAGATTGCTGCACATCCTCTTTAAACCGGTTCGCGGATTAGAGGCTCTGATAGATGAAATCGTGCGGCGACTCGCAGGTCGAAGCCACGAAGATCAGGCCGCGGATATGCAGCAAGAGTTGATGTCCGTGGTTCAGGAGGCGCAAGAGGAAGGTCAGTTTGACAATCGTGAGAAAGAGATGATTCAGGCCGTTGTGAAGTTTCGGGACCTCAACGCTCGTCAGGTCATGACTCCTCGAACTGAAATTGAAGCGATGGAATTCACTAACTCCCTGAGCGAAGTCACCGCGTACATCCGCGAATGCGCCCACTCACGAATTCCGGTGTATAGAGAATCCATCGACACCATCGCCGGGATTTTCTATGTCAAAGATCTCATGCGTTGGCTTGCTGGAGAAGGTTCGCGAGGTGGGAAAACCTTTGATTTCGCGGCGATACTTCGCCCTGCGATCTTCATCCCTGAAACCAAGACCGTGCGACAGACACTTGAAGAGATGCTCGCGAAAAAAGTTCATATCGCCGTGGTCGCCGACGAATTTGGTGGCACCGCAGGCATCATCACCATCGAAGACATCATGGAAGAAATCGTGGGCGATATTCAGGATGAATATGAAACCCAGAAGGAAGACAAACTCGATGTGACAGTAGATGTATCTGCACGCACTGCCACAATCGATGCTCGCGAATACCTGGATCCGGTCAACGATGCCATTAGAGTTCTAGGCGCACAAATTCCTGAGAACGAAGATTACGAAACCGTTGCGGGTTTCGTGTCAGTCACGCTGGGTCATATTCCCAAAGTCGGACAGGAACTGCGTTCTGGCAACATGAAGTTCACAGTGCTCGAAGCTGAACCAATGCGTGTGCTTAAAGTGCGTCTCGAAGTTGTTCAGCGGTCTGACATTACGGAAGACCACACCGAACCTGCGCGAACCGCCGCCGACCACTGAACATGCAATAACTACTTGTCGTCCGCCGAGGCGTTCTGACGCTCAGTATCTTCCATATTGCGTACTCGATTTACAGCCTGTGATGCTTGTTGCAGATTTGGAAGCACTGCTTTCCGTGCATCTTTCGCGCTGAATTCAAGGTGCTTTTTCGCAGTGCCGGCGGCAACGAATGGCACGATTCTCCGTTTCATCGCCGAAGGCGGAATCGCGCTGCCTTTGCTTTGAGCAACTCGCTGCGATCCAGTCACGGTGCTGACTGTTCTTGGAGCCTGCGCTGCACCGCTTGAAACTTCGCTGGAAATCATGGGTTTTTCCGAGTTCGCCGGCGCCGCCGCGAGGGCCTGATCGGTACCAGTTGCCAGCACTGTTGTGGTTGGACCAGTCACCACAGGAATCGCTTCACCGTTGGCTGAGGGTCTGAATGTCACACGCTGACGAGTTGGCGCATTTGAAACCAGAGAATTTGCCGGCGCATTACTCGCGGCGTTATCTCCAGACCCACTCGATCCAGAGCGCGATGCAATTTCAGGTCCGGTGCCGCCGCCGGCATTGCCGCCGCGTGCGCCACCGCGCGTGCGAGTAAGTAATCCGCCAATGCCGGCTGCCATTGATCCATCGTTGGCGCGAGCGTTCTGATTCTGTCGCGGTGATCGAACTGATTCAGGAAGTTCAAGCCAAGTCTCGGCTGCCAGAATGTCTGGGGTTGGGGGCACTCGACTTGACGTCAGGGGTACATACCCCATTCTCGCATAATGCCTCATTTGATCAAGTAGTGCACCATCATCATTGCCGTCATAGTCGGTCAGAAGCCAGGTCTCATTA
This sequence comes from Planctomycetia bacterium, assembly GCA_005776545.1. The sequence goes on from SXOY01000020.1 coordinate 10,179, forward strand.
CCCGGCAACAGAAAATCTGCCATGAGGTTGGGGGCAATGACCTGATGGGCGAATTCAAATGTCGGGGCATATACATGATAAATGTCGCCCAGCGAGCATTCAGTCACAAATTGCATCTGCGGATACCGCTGTTTCAACAACTTGAGCAATCGCAGTGATCGACCAGGAGTAAGTTCCCAGCCAAATGCATCCAGGCCAACCGTCTTGGTTCCGAGTGCGGCCATGCGGTCGAACTCCTCAAGGACAAGCGCCATGTGCTCCGGGTTGTCGGGATCGACTCGAACATGGCCAGTATCCCATCCGCCAGGCGAAACACTTGATGAGTACCCATTCCAGAATCCAAGATCAATCCCCGCGGCCGGGATCGCTGCAAAGCTTGATTGAGTCGAGGCCATGATCGGTATCGGGTCTGCACCGGTCATAATCATGCAGGGATAATTGTCATCGAGATTGTCGTGATACAGGCCGCTGACCGCCCAAATCATGGTGCGTTCGAATCCTGCTGCCTCGCAGCTCGAACGAATGTGATTTACCCAGGGACCATATCCGTTGAGTTCCGGATTGAGCGCAGCGTTGTAGAATCCGCGCCGATTCGAATCGGTAAGGTACGCAAGATACGCGAGCGAGAACGTGCGAACTGGCCGCGGATCACGCGTGTATCGCACATCACCGTAAAGCCCGTTGAAATATTCACGGTATGGCTTGAGGGTTTCAAGCCAATGTGATGACTTTGGGTTAAACCGAAGTGTGACTTTGTACGTGCGTGTTTGCCCAGCTGGAAGTTCAGTCCAGAGACGAAAGCTTAACTGCCAGTGTGCGCTGCCGCCCCAAGCCGTCACTGGGCGGCTTGTCAGGAACATATCAACCCGATGGTCATAGTCCTCGACCGGATAGCAGATCGATGCGCCGAAATTGTAGTTGTCGTCGCTGAACACACTGACCGGGCTGTAAGTATCGTCCGGGTATGAAGGCGCGCCATACGCGCCAGCCAGGCTTTGAGAATTGATGACCGACTCACGCGTATCGTGAATCATCTCTTTCCTGGTAATGACCGGGCCAAGCCGAATGCCGCCGATGTTGATCTGACCAAGCGGCAGCGGAACGCCGCCGGTGTTGGTATATTGCACTGTTACGTCGAGACCACCCTCGACACTTTCGACAGTGATATTGGTGCGAGCAGTCGTATCAGAGATAATGGTCGCGCCGTTGGGAGCGATCAGTGTTCGTCCGCTCGCGGTGTCGGTGATCCGGAATCCGGTGTCTTCGCGGCCGCCTGAGGTGGGGAGTGCCAGAGTTGATGCGGCACAGGCGCCAGCAAGCACGAACGTGATCATGCGGCGGGTGACCGAACTGCGAATGGGCAAAATGCTGGGGATCATGTCAACTTGGATCGGTCGGTTGGGTTGCGTGGATCGATCGGCTGAACACAGTTTGTGGTTATCGTCAACAAACCATTCCATGGACGCCGTTGGCGACGAGAATGCATGAAATGCCGCGGCGGAAGCCCGCGCGACCTGCGCGGCTTCGACTCATAAGTCTGATCACATTAATTTGACGGATTGGTTGCATTTGGCGGCGACATATGTATAGATTGTCCGCGATGGTCCGAGATTCCACCATCAAAGGTGCGGTAACTCCAGACTTCGCTGCCGGGGGTGACCCACGCATGGTCGATCCGAAGTACTGGCATCGCTCGCGGCCACGTCGGCCAAATGTCACCTGCTTGAGCGATGGTTTCGGCTGCAACCAAGTCGCGACTCAGGATGTTCAGAGACGCTGAGCCGGAGGGAATATTACAATCGCCAATAAGGACATCTGGCCGCGAATTCAGCTTGTGTGTCTTCTCAAGCGAAGCGATACTCGCAGCAGCCGCATTGGCGATATTCATGCGAGAGCGAAACGGGTTTGAGGGCAGGTCAATCAGGCGAATGACGACATCGCCGCCGGGAGTTCTTATCTGTGTCTCAAGCACATGCCCCGGGTCGGGAAGGTCAAACTCTCGACGGGAGATGCCGAATCGATCAGCCAGTTGCTCGTTGTAGAAAACTTGGAACTTTGACTCGCCCGATTGCGGTCGCGCAACCTCAAGTCCCAGGGCGTAGTGGGATGTGTTCAGAATCTCAAAACGGCTCGCGATCGCAAAAACTCCAATTCGGGAAAATGTCCATTCCTTTCCAAGCCCAGCCACCATGTGTTGAAGCTGAGCATGTGGGACGTTGACACCCAGGAGAATGACGTCGGCGGACTTGCAAGATGCGAAATCAGCAAACGTGCCCTGGAAGTCAATGACATCTGGAGAGGACATGTTCCAGTGCACAATGTGTATAGAAGGCCGATGGGGCGGAACTGAGCGGAAAGTCCGCGGGATGGTCCGGTAGGCAATTACACAAGTAGTTGCCGCACAAAAAAGCAGCATCCACCACGAAGGAGATTTCCATCGGGGGAGTGCGCTTATTGAGAGAAATCGCTCCAGGAATAGCACAGTGGCAAGGCTCGCCAGGAATATCCACGATGGGATCCAGAAGACGAATTGGGTGAGCAGCCAGCGATCGGTGAAGATTCGAGAAATACAGAAAATAATGGTCAGGCTGGCCGCAACACAGAATAGAAAGTAACCGGAGTATTTCCGAAGCCGTACCAGGAACGACAGTGGGGGCTTGGAATCACGCGCTGTGTCGTTGCTGTTCACTGTCAGTGGCTTCGTTGTAAGAGGCTGCGACTGCGGGATCATATCTATCGTCATATGCCCCATAGGGATCTTCGGTCTGTTGTTGCTGCTCAGCCAGGGCTTGTTGTTCCATGTAGTAGTCGCTATCTACCCTGAGGCGCGGCCACGCGGCAAACGTGAACTTCCCCATCATGTTCATGACCCAGAGAGCTGCAAGTGTAGTGACCCAGCCTGTAACAATGAGCACCAGGAAGAGCGAGGTTTCGCCACGGCATAGCCCCAGAACGTTGCCGAGTGAGGAACCAAACACTGAGAGGAAGAATGGGTTGTTCGATTCGGATTCGGTTTTGCGGTCCATGACGCCGCAGAGGAAGCCGAAAAATACGGCGTAGTAGATCACGCCGAGCCAGAGAGCTTCAGACCATCCGTGTCCGATGATTCCTGGTCCAAGATTGGCGCCGATATGGAATTGCTGCTGGAGTTCATAGCCAAGACCAAGTGGCTTGTCGGGGAAAATGTTACGAGGAATGGGATTCACGAGAAAGAAGTAGAGGCCGTGAAGGGGTTGCAGCGGCTGAAATTCCGGATAATTCTCAATGATGTAGAGTGTATTGATAGGGGCATCTTGGACAAACACGGTTGCGAAGGTATCTTTCTTGATGTTGAGCGGGTCTTTCGCGGCTTCGGTGAACTGCTCAGCTCGGCGTTGCAGGGTGGTGTGCTCGAGTGAGACGTTGCGAAAATTGGAATAGAAAACCACGAAGGCTGTTGCGGCCAGACCGGCAATTCCAAACTTCGTGAAGTTTGATCTTGGTGTTTTGTACTGAAGGGATGTGAAATACCAGACCCAGACTACAACCAGGAACACACCAAGGATAAAGCGACGGTCGGTACCACCTGAGACCGAGATCAGACACGAAAGGACAAACGTCGCGCCGAAGACCGCCCAGGCTACGGGGTTGTATTTTTGGGAGATGAGCCAATAGGTCGCGAGGCCTGCAGCGCATGCCGCGAAACCCGGTTTGGATTGCGCGATCACGCCAGTGAAATAATCACCAAGGGGTGTAAGGCCAAGAACAGCCATCACTTCACACACGATAATTCCCGCCACGATAGAGGCGGTACACGGGTGAATTCGCACGCTTGGAATAAAGCGAGTGAGACGATTGGCACCGTATCCCCAACGGGCCGCGAGAACGAACGCAACCACGAATAAGGGAGTGAGAACGGCGAGGGGAAGATATCCAGAACCAACGGGTGTGTAAATCCAGGCCGTGCTATCGGCAAAGCAGACAAAGGCGGTCGCGACTCCGTAGAAGAAGAAAAAACCAAACAGGAAGAGGTTGCGGAACGAGATCATTGCAGTCTGGCGATTTGCAACTCGATGGAGTACCACGCCAGATGTGATCAGCGTCGTCAGGATCGCGATGGTTCCCAGCACATATTGCATTCTTCAGCGTACTCCCAGATAAGAATCGGCTTACCAAACCTATAGATGTACATTCGCCGCCATTAATGCGGAAGTTCGAGGAAGTGGCGACTAAGCGAAGGAAATGCCTGCGCTGGCGAGCGCAGCCCTAACACCCTGAACTGGATTACCCAGGGTCCGCCATTGCGCTGCGACCTTTAGAGATGCGTTTTTCATGTCGTTGATTGTGGCATTGTCTGTGCATTTGAGAATTGCGGCAGAAATGGCGGCGGGGTTTGATGTTTCAAACGAACAGCCGTTTTCACCCTCAACCACCAGTTCTCGTGCGGCCCCGACCACATCGCTGACGCACAAAGCGAGGCCTGCGATTGCTGTTTCATTTACAACGACGGCCCACGGTTCAAATTCGCTTGGCAAAACAAAAGTATCGCAGAGGTGATAGATAGCGCTCACTTTTCTTGGGTTTTCGATGAACCCTGTCCAGCGAACCCGATGTCGAATTGCTGACGGAACATGTTCGCGCAGTTCTTTGTTCAGGGGGCCATCTCCGATGATGACGAGATCCCAGTCTGGTCGTTCCTGAGCAATCTGCGAAAAAGCATCGATCAACAGATCGACGCGTTTGGCGCGAGCCAGTCTGCCACAATAGACAATCCGTCGCCGGCTTGGTTCCAGATTGAATTCAGATCGGACTTGCTCAACCAAAATCGGATCGGACTTGCTGAATATTTCGTAGTCTGGTTCAGCAGGGAAAAACCAGATATTTTGGGGATCGGCGCCGTAGCTGGCAAAGTAGTCTTTCCCATTTGATCCAAAGGGAAGCGCTCCTCTGCACATGTATAGGGCAGAACGGAGCACGATGTTCTTGACAAACTTGCGCAAACCGCGTGCGCGATCGCCGCGGATGTTGGAATCCCCAGCCAGGAATACAGGAAGTCCAGAGAGCCAGCAAGAGACAATGACGCGCAAACGACCGGGATCGTTGTACCCGGACACAATGACGGCTTGAATGCCTTCACGTTTGATGAACCGCATCATTTCTCCACCCTTGGCAAATTCGCGTGGCCAAGATCGTGGATGCTGTGCGTTGATGCAATCTTCGCCCGGCCCAAAGGACACAGGGTTGATCTCTTTTTCGACGTGGTAGCTCCACGCCTGGTCCGCGACACCGTGCGTGTACATGGACCACAAGTGCAGATCGGGCAATTCGCGGCAAATTCGCTGGTGGGTGGCCAGGCGATACGGGGCTTGGACATTGGCGATAATTGCGAGGGATTTGCGACCATCGCGGCATATAGATTTGTAAGCCGCTATGGCCAAGTCGGCGACTTTGGGCCAAGTAAAGCGCTCTTCGACAAGCCTGCGTGCTTTTGCTCCCATGGCGCTGGCTTCCGTTGGATTTGAGAGCATGAAATCCAGTGCTGCGGCAAGGTCGGTGGCATTGCGTTTCACAACGAGGCCGGCGCCTTCTTCGCAGGCTTCGCGCAGGCCGCAGTTCTCGGTGATTACAACGGGAGTAGCGCAGGCCATGGCTTCGCAAATTGCGATACCGAAAGACTCGTGTTCGCTTGGAAGGCAGAAGCAAGCCGAGTCCACAATTGGTTTGAAGCGATCGCGACCCCACAATGACCCTATGAGGTGAACGCGATGCGTGAGCTTGTATTGAGCGACTTGTGATTCGAATGGCGCTTTGGCGCCAAAGTCCGGACCGACAACTACCAGGTCTACATCCGGATGTTTTGCTGCGAGCGAGTGAAACGCCTCCGCCAGCAGGTCCAGCCCCTTAACTGCATGCAGACGACTGAGGAAGCAGATGAATCGGCGACCAGCCAATTTGGGATAAGCCTCAATGAAGGAACCCTTGGCTGGGAGTGGGTCTATTTCTTCGAGCGAGACGCCATTGGGGATGATTTCAATTGGGCCGCGATATTGGAAATTGGCGATGCACTCGCTCTCGAAAGGAGACGCCGCGTGCATGAGCGATGCACCATGGACCATTGCCCCGTAACCGAGTTTGAGGGCGAATTTTTTCTTGAGGCTTTTTTCAGTCAATGCCCAAGGATCGAGCATGCCGTGTGGGGCTAACACGTACGGCTTGTTGAGTTCTCGAGCGGCTGTGGCGGCAGCTCGCAGAATTGGATCCCAGATTCCATGGATGTGGACAATGTCGACATCCGGAATGGCCTTGCGCAATTCTGACCCGGCGGTTCCGGACATGGCCCATTCAGCTCGACCAGGAGGCGCAAGTCTGATGAGCTTTACTTTTTTCCAGCCAGGTATGAGGTCTAGTTTCTGATCGATTTCAGGGTTCGGATTCGCGCCGGATTTGTCGAGCCGTAAACCGTAACAAAGCACACAAACATCATGCCCAAGCGACGCCTGTGTCGCGGCAAGTCGCGAGATGACCATGGTGGGTCCACCAGCGCGAGGGTCCAGGGAGGAGATGACGTGGAGAATTCGCATTTTCGAGACCGACTTGACGTTCGGTATTTATCGGGTTATGTTGATCGAATCTTGAGACATGGAAGACCGATATAGCGAAGGAATCGCTCGACACGCGCGAGCAGAAAGAACACCACGTGTCCTCACCCGAATCAAAGCCAGAAGTGTTCCAACGACTCGACACAGTTGCCGGGTTTCCCTACAGCTTGAAAGAGTATGCGGTTCGGGCATTATGGGAAATTGCGCAGGCCACAGTGATTCGTTTCAGCCCGCGGCGGGCCCATGGTTGGAGACGGTTCTGGTTGCGGGTATTTGGCGCAAAAATGGCAGATACTTCGTGCACAAAGGCCTCATCGATCGTGAAGCACCCGTGGCTGTTTTCGATGGGAGAGCATTCGTGGCTTTCTGAGCGCGTAGAGATTTACAACCTTGGGCCAGTGGATATTGGATGCCACACGGTTTTGTCACAAGATGTGTATGTATGTGCGGGGACGCATGATTACACGAAAGCGGATTTACCCTTGATCAGGCCGCCGATTTCGATTGGTAGCGGGGTGTGGGTGTGCGCTGGAGCGTTCATCGGACCTGGCGTGAAGGTGGGTGATAACTGTGTTATTGGGGCACGGGCGGTTGTTACGAGAGACATTCCGGCCGGAATGATCGCCGGCGGAAATCCAGCCAAAGTAATTCGGCCGCGGTTGAAGTAATGAGGGGGCTAATTAGAAGTGTTCGAGGAACTCGGCAAGTGGGAAGGAGTAAACTCGTTGATTTTGGAGCCAATTCCGCGTTTTAGTGGATTTTTTGCCATTGGAACGCATCCTTGTAGGTGGGGCTAAGCAAGAAGAGGAATACGGATTCACGTGTTGGATACCGGAGGTACAGAAACAAGTGAGCACGCTGCTGTTCCAGAAATGGAGCAAGCGATTTCGCGCGTTGAGAACGGCCCCATTCGGGTCACGATTTGTCAGCCCGGACTTCCCAAATATCGAATACCTATTTTTGCCGAGCTTGCTTCTCGGCCAGGGATTGATCTGAGGGTCTTATACGCGTCCGTCAAGAACCTGAAGAATGCCGCACCGCGATCTTTCAAGGCTGAGTTGTTTGAACATCGCACACGAGTTGTCGCAGGGAAAGACATCGTTTGGTTTTCAGAGCACCTTGCGGCAGCACATTTGTCGCAGTCTGATGTCGTGGTTCTTCCCTGGAATATCGGGCACCTTTCGCTTTTGCCTACCTTAGTTCGTGCACGATGGAACGGTGTTGGAACAGTTCTGTGGGGACATGGTGTTTCTAAGTCCGACACTCTGATTCGAAGGACGATGCGGTGGCGGGTGGGTCGGATGGCGGACGCGGTTATGTTCTATAACAACTGGGGCGCGGGAAAGTACCTGGAATTTGAGAAAAAACGCGAGTGTGTGTTTGTAGCTCAGAATGCCCTGGATCAAACCGCGATTCAAACAGAACGCAAAGAGATTCTCAAGAATCCAGCGCGGCTGGCGGCGTTCACCCGCGACAAGGGAATAGGTGACCCCAATCTAATTTTCGTTTCGCGGTTGTTTGACGATAACAGAGTTGATCTTTTGCTTAAAGCGGTAAAGCGGATCTCCGAGCATTTCCCCGGAATAACTGCGGTGATTATTGGTGAAGGGCCAGCCGAAGCATCATTGCGGGAATTAGCTTCGCAACTCGGTATTGCTGACAAAATTCTGTTTGTGGGTTCGGTGTACGAAGAGCGGGACCTCGCACCCTATTTCCTTTCGGCAGACTTGTTTGTGTATCCAACGAATCTCGGTCTTTCGATCCTGCATGCATTTGGCTATGGAGTGCCGGTGGTGGCGGGGGATCTTTTACATGCACACAATCCCGAAGTGGAGGCGCTTGAAAACGGGCACAATGGACTGCTTTTTCGGCATCTTGATGATGCGGATATGGCAGACAAGATCATTGCACTTCTTAAAAACCCGGCGCAAATTGTCTCGATGAGTTTGTTTGCACACGAGACAGCGATGAAGCGGTTCACCGTGAAGCGAATGGTGGATGGCATGGAAGCGGCGATTCGATATGCCAATAGGTTCGCGAAACCGCGGCGGTAATTGCTTCCGCCGGCACGTATCGATTGGACCACGCACGGTTTTGCCCCGATAATGGGGTATGGCAATTTCAGGCACCTATAGCGGAGCGTTTACATCGCAGCGAGCACTTATTACTGGCGGGGCCGGTTTCATCGGGTCGCACCTTGCACATGCGCTGATGGGGCTGGGGTGTGAAGTTGCAGTGCTTGACACCCTCAAGGGCGGACATTTGAGCAACTTGCCGCCGGGAGTGGATTTTCGCAAAGCGTCGGTGCTCGATGATGCGGAACTTCGTTCTGCCATGAAGGGATGTCGCTATGTGTTTCATCAGGCGGCAATCGTCAGTGTGCCTGAGTCGGTTGAAAATCCAGATGAGTGTCTGCACGTAAATGTGGAAGGGACACAGCGGGTGTTGATTGCTGCGAAAGAGCTGGGAGTGCATCGGGTGAACTTTGCAGCGAGTGCGGCGGCGTATGGGAATAACCCCAATTTACCGAGTAAAGAGACCGATGCGCCGGATTCGTGGTCGCCCTATGCGGCGAGCAAAGTAGCGGGAGAGTTGCTGCTTCAGACCTGGGCGAGGTGTTTCAATCTCTCGACTGTGAGCCTGCGATATTTTAATGTGTTTGGACCGCGACAAGATCCCAAAAGCCCGTATGCGGCGGTGATCAGTGCGTTTGTGAATGCGCTGGCGGAAAAACGGCAGCCGCGTGTTCTGGGAGATGGACTACAGACGCGAGATTTTGTATATATAGATAACATAGTTCATGCGAATCTTCTCGCGGCGAGCTGCGGGAAGGACCTCAGGGGCGAAGTGATCAACGTTGGCTGTGGCGGCCGTGTGACACTCCTTGATGTGCTCAGGCATATGGGTGAGGTGCTCAAGGTTGATGGAACTCCCACGCATGGAGAGCCGCGGGCAGGGGATGTGCGGCATTCGAGCGCGGATATCAGCAAGGCACGCGAGATTCTGGGATATGCGCCAATTGTAGATTTTGGTGAGGGAATTCGACGCACACTGGAATGGGCAATTCCCGTACGCTGAGTTATAGGACCAAACAAATAGCAGCGTCGAGAGAATTGCAGAATTTCTGCGTTGTGAAGGCGTGCATTATTGGCAATAACTGAATGGTGGTGCACCTTTGTATGTGGCCGTTGTGGTAACGGCTTGCGTGGCACTGTGCGGTCATTCCGGCAGTGGTGGGGGTGTGCGTGGGAACAGGAACTGAAGAGCGACGCTCTCATTTTGAGCGTTTGATGACAGCAGAAGTGCGACCGGAATTCACCAAGGCGGTGGGCTGCGGCGTGAGTGTTCTGATCCTCACAAAAAACGAAGAATCAAATATTCAGGCATGTCTGGATTCGCTTGGGTTTTCCGATGACATCGTCGTCTTGGATTCGCACTCAAGCGATCGAACAATCGCAGTTGCCGAAGCGAACCGGAATGTCCGGGTGGTGCAACGCGAGTTTGATACTGAATACAAGCAGCGCAATCACGGGCTGCATGCGGTTCAATGGAAAAACCGCTGGGTATACGTCTGTGATGCGGATGAACGAGTTCCCTCTGAGTTGGCGGCGGAGTTGCTGGAGATCGCCGGTCGTGAACACGCAGATGCGGCACCGGTCGCCTATCGCGTTCGCTATCGAAACATCTTCAGAGGCGAGTGGATTCAGCACTGCGCGAGCGGTGATGTGTGGCTTGTGCGCATGATGCAACCCGGCCGGGTTTGCTATGAAAAGCGTCAGACCAATGTCCACCCAATTGTTGATGGCGATATGGGAGAACTGCGAGAGAGATTTACGCACTACTCTTTCAATAGTGGTCTCAAGCGATGGTTCACGAAACACAACTATTACAGCGATCGCGAATCGATGGAAGCGGTGGCAGTTGTAGAACAGGGCCGGCCGACATTGAAGCAACTGCGTGATCCTGATCCGATTACGCGGCGGCGGGCACTCAAGAATTTCAGTTTCTTTCTGCCGATTCGCTGGGCCTGGCGTTTTGGCTTTGACTTCTTCGCCAAAATGGGGCTTCGTGACGGGCGTGCTGGCGCACACTATTGTCTGCTTGTAAGCATGTATGAGTATTGGATTGAACTCAAGATGACCGAGCGGCAAACAGCTTGGCAGGATCGCAATGAGGCGAAGGTCGCCAGGTTGCTTGACGGGGATTATCAGCGGGTTCCTGCGTGCGCTCCGGTTGGCACCTCCTCTTAAGCGAAGTTGGGGGGAAATGGACAAACTTTTGACCGCCGCTGCAGGGGTGCCGCGGCGGTGTTCGTTTTGGGGGGAGAATGACGCAGGCAGGGGCGCAAAAGCCGGACTTGTGCCGCAAGTTTCAGGGTTTTTGAGACGATCCAAACGGGGTGTGTATGCGTACGCAAGGCGTACCATCGCGTACCGCTTGAGAGGTTATCTGCCAGGGATCGGATTGAGGTTTTTGCACCATGTCGGACACGCAGGGAAACTACACACTTGATGCAACCGCAACACCGGATGATGTGTCGCGGCGTGTATTTTCGCCCGTACACGGGGAATTGCCCAGTATTCTCATCCTGACAAAAGATGAGGAAGTGAATCTGGGGCCATGTCTGGATTCCCTGACGTTCAGCGACGACATTGTTGTGCTCGACAGTTTTTCGTCGGACAAAACGCTTGAGATAGCGGCGAAGTATCCAAATGTGCGGATCATTCAACGCAAGTTCGATAATTGGAGTAAGCACTCAAACTGGGCGCTAGAGAACATCAAGTTCAAGCACCCCTGGGTGTATTACTCCGATGCCGACGAACGAGTGACGCCCGAGTTGAGAGATGAATTGGTGCGGACCGTAAACAGCTCGCAGCACTCGCATGTTGCATTTCGGTTGCGGTACAAGAACATGTTCATGGGTCGCTGGCTGCGGCACGGCGGGATATACCCGGTGTGGATTATTCGATTGTTCAAACCGGAGATGATCCGCTATGAGGAGCGCGAGGTCAATGCGCATCCGGTGATGAAGGGGACGCTTGGCGATCTGCAGGAACACTTCATTCACTTCAGTTTCAACAAGGGACTGATGCCATGGTTCAAGAAGCACAACTCGTATTCGACCATGGAGGCGAATGAGGCCGTGCGGATTGTGAAGGGTTCGGCGTGGAGTAAGGTGCAGCAGGTGTTTGACAAGAACCCGGGTGTGAAGCGCCGGGCCGTGAAGGATCTGTCATTTTTCCTGCCGCTGCGAGGATTTGTGCGGTTTCTCTACATGTACTTTGTGCGGCTGGCAATTCTCGACGGTCGAGCTGGCTTTCATTACGCGGCGATGATTTCGATGTATGAATATTGGATCGAGATCAAGATCAGAGAGCAACAGAAGACGTGGAACTCGGCGACAACTCAGCATGTAGAACGGATGCTTGAAAAAGATCCACCTTCAATGGCGATGGATCTTCGGGGGGATGTTGGGCAGGCAGGGGAACAGCGAGTGTCCCAAAAAGCTGAAGGAGACGCTGCGTGAGCTACCCCCTGATTGATGTCATGATCCCGACGTTCAACGAGGCGGCGCACATCCGCGAAACGGTGGAGAATGCGCTCAAGATCGGCCGCGTCTTTGTGCTCGACAGTTTGTCCACAGATGGAACGCAGGAGATTGCTCGCAAGGCCGGCGCGATTGTGGTTGAGCACAAGTTTGAGAATTACTCGCGTCAAAAGAACTGGGGCCTCGACAATCTGCAGTTTACGGGGAAATGGATTTTTATTCTCGATGCCGATGAACGGATCACGCCTGAATTGTCGCGCGAAATCAAGAAGATCGCGACCAGCGACGCTACCGAAGTTGGATATTTCGTGAACCGCGTGGTGATCATGATGGGTCGAGAGATTCGCCACGGCGGGTTGTATCCAAGCTGGAATCTGCGGTTTTTCCGGCGAGGACTGTGTCGCTACGAAGATCGCGCAGTACACGAACATATGGTCGCTGATGGCAAGACCGGCTATTGCAAGCACTTGATGCTGCATATTCGACGCGAATCAATCAGTGAATATCTCACGAAGCACATTCGTTACGCGGATCTTGAGAGCGATGAGTGGGTGAAGATGCACATGGGTGAGGGCAAGGAAGCGCGAGCGGGAAGACTCTTCCGCGACATTCTCAAATATCGGCTATGGCTGAGAAGAGATATCTGGCCACGGACTCCGATGCGCCCGTTGATTCGGTTCTTGTATATGTACGTCTGGAAACTTGGTTTCCTGGATGGCAAGCCGGGCTGGCATCTGGCCATGTTGATGGCGAGCTATGAGTACATGATTGGACTTCTCTATGACGAGAAGTTGGTGCAGCTCAAAGAAGGGACGTTGAAGATTGCGGGGAAGGCCGTTGGTGGAAACTCGGCGAAGCAGTCCGTTGCGTGATGATTAGTCAACTTTGCTCTTGGGTACCTTCTTCATCATCAGCCGGCTTAATAGGAGCATTCTCTTCTCCATTCAGCACTTTTTCACCTGGCTCGATCGCCCGCAACATCCAGCAACGGTGTATGCGAGTATTCCTGTATTCCGGCGGCACGGTCTTTGTCGAGATTTCACGGATGGCGTAACCCGGGAGCAGGTTTTCCGCAAGTTTGAAGCGACGGAAGTTGTTTGAGAAATACACGACGCCGCCAGGCGACATGACGCCACGGACAAGGTTCAGAAGTTCGGGATGGTCGCGAAGTACGTCCCAGTCCTCATCGGTGGATTTGGAATTTGAGAACGTGGGTGGATCGACAAAGGCCAAGTCGTAGTGGGGGCCGACCGGATGTTTGCGCAGCCACTCGCGAATATCGCTGCGGATGAACTGGTGCTGAGGTCCGGGCGGAGCGTTGAGTTCCAGGTTGGCGGCGGCCCAGTCGAGATAGGTGTAGGAGAGATCGACACTGGTCGTGCTGATAGCTCCACCCGCAGCGGCGTAAGAAGTGAACGAGCCGGTGTAGCAGAAGAGATTGAGAAAGCGTTTGCTGGCGGCGTGTTTGCGGATCATTTGCCGCGTGAGACGGTGATCGAGAAAGAGACCGGTATCGGTGTAATCGGCGAGGTTGACCCAGAATCGCAGGCCATCTTCCTGAACTTCAAAGGTCTCGTTGCTGCCGCCGAGCTTTTCATGCTGTGTGAGGCCGCGTTGCTTGAGACGCATCTTCATGTAAACGTGCTGCGGCGGGACCGAGCAGACTTCAGAAATGATGTCGCGGCAGGCATCGAGCCAGTCTGCCTGTTGAGCCACGTTGCGTGAGTGTTCGCGTTCGTATTCAAAGACGTGAATGCGGCCTTCGTAGCGATCGATGATGAGCGGCACATCGGGGGAGTCTCGCTCGTACATGCGGAAGCATGTGATGCCGCGTGTTGGGTAACGGCGGAGGTGTCGCACATTGTTGGTGAGTGTGGCGCGAAACTGCTCGAGTTCGTTTCTGTCGCGATCGCGCAGGCCGCCAAATACGGGGCCGGCTTCGACTTTGGGCCGGCGGATGCGGTCGGGTTGAGGTTCATCTGATTGTGGCAGGGTGGGAGCGGCGGGGGCGTTCTGATCCACCAGAGGTTCGACGGTTGTTTCGACCACTGCCGTGACGGGAGCCATGACAGCTACTGCGTCCGGTGACTCGTCTTGTGACTTGCTTGGCAGATCATCAGGCGATTCTTCGATCAGCGCAAGATTGGGCTGTGCATTTTCGGCGGGCGCGATTTCCGGCTTGTGCGGAGTGACTGGTTCCTTTCGCATCGACGGCGGCTTGGGACCTAGGTACTGGTAATAAGTACATTCGATCGTGGAGTTGTACAGCTTGCGGCGGCGGGTTGCCTGCTGCCCGATGATTTGTTCGAAGTCGAGGCGACCAGTGAGGATGAAGAAAGACCAGGATTCCAATCGCCGGAAGACGATGGGGAATTCGTGATACAGGCGTTCGATCTGCTCTGCTTCGCCGATGCGTTCGCCGTAGGGCGGGTTGGTGACGATGCAGCCGTAGAGCAGTTTGCTTGAGAGGTCGTGGAAGTCTTTCTTGGCGAAGTGAACATTGCGTTCGACGCCCGCGGCGCGACCGTGCGTGTGAGCGAGTTGGATCGCGCTGTCGCTGATATCGCTGCCGTGGATGGCGAAACGGATTTTTCCACGCGGCGCTTCAGTTGCTTCGCGGCGAGCTTCGATCCACGCGGCGAGAGGAAACTTCTGCCAGAACTCTGAAGAGAATTCGCGATTCAGGCCGGGGGCGATGTTGAGGCCAAGCAGAGCGGCTTCGATGGCGATGGTGCCGCTGCCGCAGAATGGGTCGATAAGCGGGCGATCAGGATTCCATGCGGAGAGATAGACGAGTCCGGCGGCGAGCGTTTCCTTGATGGCGGCTTCGCCGACGAACTGGCGGTAGCCGCGTTTGTGCAGGCCCGCGCCGGAGGTGTCGAGGGTGATGGTGGCCAGGTTGTTGACGATGGCGATTTCGACATCGTGCTTGGCGCCGGACTCGGGGAGCGTGTTGGCGTGGTGCTGGGCGAGCATGGCTTCGACTATGGCTTTTTTGGTGGCGCGCTGATTGGCGGGCACGCTGGCGAGCTGCGAGCGGATGGAGCGGCCGTGAACGTGTATCAGGCCGTCGCGGGGGATCCAGTCAGACCAATTCAGGGCTTTGACGGTATCGAAAAGCGTGTCGAAATTGTCGCAGGGGAATTCGGCGAGGCGGATCAGGACGCGATCGGCGGTGCGGAGCCAGAGGTTGGCGCGGCAGACGGCGAGGGCATCGCCGTAAAAGAGGACGCGGCCAGTGGAGACCGGCTGGGCTTGGTAGCCCAGGTCTTCAAGTTCGCGTGCGACGACGGCTTCGAGACCAAAGGTCGTGACAGCCAGAATGGGGAGATCGCTGTCAGTGGGTAACACGGGCAAAGGTAGGGGCGGATTGTGGCTGGCGTTCAGCTATCGCGATACCGGAGCCTCGGGCGATGACTCAGCACCCCGTGCTGAATGCCTGCACGAAGTCGAGGTAGTCGAAGAAGTCGACGACGCCATCGCCGTTGAAGTCTGACGGACACGCCGGCGCACTGACGGCCAGCACCGCGGGGGCGCTCGTCCCGGTGACCTGCCCGCCGAGGCACGTTGGGGATGTGACCTGCAAGTCGTAGACCGCCTCATCCGACGCCGACACGGGGTTGATCGTCAGCGTCGTCGTGGTGGCGCCGGAGATGTTGCCGCCGTCGCTGAGCGGCTGGCCGTTGCGGCGCCAGCGGTAGGGCGCAGGGCCCTGAACGAAGTTGGCTGAGGCGGTCAGCGAGGCGCTCGCACCGGCGTGCACAATCCGACTGACCGGCTGCAGGACAAAGACTGGTGCCGGGTTGCCGGGGGTGGTGTTCAGCATCACCGAGATGTTGCTAGTGACCGCCGCGGCCACGTCGGGCTTGCCGTCCCCGTTGAAGTCGCCCACGACGACGGAATGACCTCCGCTGCCCGTGGCGAAGTTGGTTGGGGCCGCGAACGATCCACCGCCCGTACCGAGAAAGACCGAGGCGGTGTTCGACCCACTCGTATTCGCTGCGACAAGGTCGGGCTTGCCATCGCCGTTGAAGTCGGCAATGGCGACCGAGCGGGGACGCAAGCCGGATGGGTTTGCGGTGAAAAGAGGAATCGCAGTACCGAAGGACCCCGTGCCGGTGCCCAGCAGCATGGAGACGCCATAGGCGCCGACGGCGGAAGCCGTAAAAGAATTCGCCGCGACAACATCGGGTATCCCGTCGTCGTTGAGGTCGCCGATCGCCAGATTCCAGGTCCCGGCGGGGGTGGATGGTCTGGTGTTGAAGGCGGTCGCAGGGCCGAAAGACCCCGTGCCAGTGCCCAGCAGCACCGCAAACGAGTTCAAGACGGAACCGCTGGTGATGGCCAGGTCGGGCCTGCTGTCGCCGTTGAGGTCGCCGATGGACACGCCCGCCGCAGGAGACCCGGCGTACACGCCTGGACTATTCACAGTCCAAGGAAGCGTAAAGCTGGTCGGAGCCCCGAACAACCCCGTGCCGGTGCCCAGCAACACCGCCACGGTCGCGATACCACCTTGGGTCCCGTTCGGCAGGGACACCGCCAGATCGAGAGTGCCGTCACCGTTCAGTTGGCCGGCGGCCACGAAGAAACCATCGCTGCCATTCCCGAGCATGTAACCGCCGAGATTGATGGTGAATGAAGGATAGAACGATCCCGTGCCGGTGCCGAGCATCACCGAGAGGTTGCAGGTGCGGTCGCCGTCGAGGTTGATTCTGCAATAAGCGAGATCGAGCCAGCCATCACCGTTGAAGTCGCCCACAGCAGTCGAAGGCACCGATTCGTTAAAGCTATCAAACGGGATCGGCGTGGTGACGGGGGTGAACGTGCCCGTGCCGGTGCCCAGCAAGGCCGTCACTGCGCTAGGACTTGCCCTGACAAGATCAAGTCGGCCATCATTGTTGAGATCGCCCTTGGCGACTGTCCCCTCGGAACCGATTACGGCGTAGTTCACCACCGGGGCGAACGACACCGGGCACTGGGCGTGGGCGGCGGATGAAACCGCCATCGCGATCGCCACTATTGCCGGGGACTTTCTCGCTTCCAGCAGACGTTCATGCGATGCGAAGCGATACAGATCCGCATTCAAATTCATCAGTGACATGACTTCAACTCCCACAGAGCCGCCGCGGCGGCGAGGCATGGAAACACAGACTCGCGCATGAGCGGAGGCCGCAATAGACACAACTAGGAGTAGAAACTAACAAAAACATAGTACGGTGTCAAGCGATTTCACGATCTTGATTTTTCATTCAATACAGAAAATAGGCAAGGCCAAAAGCCTTGCCCCTCTCGTGTTTGCTTCATGATGATGGTTGTGAATCAGCAGCCGATGCTGAAGGCGTCGACGAAGTCGAGGTAGTCGAAGAAATCGATGACACCATCGTTGTTGTAGTCGGCGGGGCACTCGGATCCAATGGTCAGTATTGCAGGAAGGCTCGTCACGAAACCGGCAGAGGTACAGCCGCCGCGGATCTGAACGTCATATACGCCCGCGCTGCCAGCGTTCACGTTGGGAATGGTCAGCGTGCTGCTGGTGGCGCCGAGCATCGGAGAACCATTGTGTCGCCATTGATAGGTGAAGGGACCGGTGCCGGTTGCGATTGCCTGAAAAGTGGCGCTGGTGCCGGGGACCGCCGATTGGCTTGCGGGCTGTTGCGAGAACCCGAGTGATGAACTTGAGTTGAGCAGCACCGCGATGTTGTTGCCCCAGTAGTTGGCCAGGACCAGGTCGGGCCTGCCATCGTGATTGAGGTCACCAGCAGCTATTCCAAAGGGGCGGTCACCTTCGGGGAATGAAACAGGTGCGGCGAATGTTCCATCGCCGTTGCCGCGCAATACCGTCGCCCACGATGGGGCGTGGTTGGCCACTACCAGATCGGTGTGACCATCACCGTTGGCATCGATGGCGACGATCGAAGTCGGCCATGCGGCGGCGGGATAGTTGACAGCCGCGGCAAATGTGCCATCACCGACGCCAAGCCGGATCGAGACGTTCGCGCTGTCCTGGTTGCTTACGGCCAGGTCGAGTTTGCCATCGCTGTTGAAATCTTCCACGGCGACAGAGTTTGGAGTCGTTCCCGCGTTGTATGACTGCAGCGCGGTGAAAGTTCCATTGCCGTTGCCGCGGAAGATGGAGACGCCTGCAGTATTGATGACCACCAAATCAAGATAGCCGTCGCGGTTTAGATCGCGGGCGGCGATTGCGCTGGGATATGTGCCAGCGGACAAAATCGTGGGCGCAGCGAATGTCCCGTCGCCGTTGCCGAGCAGGATAACCAGGACGTTATCATTGCGGGTGAGTGCGAGATCGGCGAACCCGTCACCGTTGAAATCGCCGGTAGTGATGGCGGTGCCGCCGCCGCCACCAGAGCCACTGATGAACACAAACGGGTCGAAGGTTCCATCGCCGTTGCCAGGCAGGAGCGTCGCGGGAGTGCCGAGGTTTGCAGTGACCAGATCGAGGAGTCCATCGCCGTTGAAGTCCGCGATGGCGGCAGCGCTTGGTCGATAGCCCACGCCAAAGTTCACGGCGAACTGGAGCGTGCCATCGCCATTGCCGAGCAACACCGAGATATTGCCGCTTTCACCGTTGGAGATGAGCACATCAGGCACCGCATCGCCGCTGACATCGGCGACAGCGGCAAACGCGGGATTCGTTCCGGCGGCGGAGAAGGTGGGAGCGCCGAAGAAAGGTTCGCACGGCGAACTCGTGTTTGCAATGCACGTGCCCGAGATGGTCACGTTCACCGGTCCGGCGTTGGTGAGAACCGTGAGATTCTGGCTGAACGGACCGATCGCGGTGGGACTGAATGTGTACGGGCAGGTGGTGGTCGCTCCCGCTGCAACGCTGAAAGTACCGGTGCCGATACGGGTGAATGGCCCGAAGGCGTCAGGAAACTGGCCGATGCTGACTGAGCCAGCAGGGCCATTGTACTGAATGTTCATGTTGGCGGTCGCGGTGGTTCCAAGCGCGACTGATCCGAAGTTGAGGTTGGTTGCAGTGGGCAACGCGATTTGTGCAAACGCAATCGTGCCGCCTCCCGCAGCAATGCCGGCCGTGCCGGGGTTGTTTGTTGCTTGCATCGCGATGCGTCCGCCGCCACCGGTACCGCCAAAGCCAATGCAAGGAACCGAGCCGCCACCGGTACCGCCGATTGCGTTGATTGATCCACCAAGCAGCAACGTGGATGCGTGCAGAAGCACAGCGCCGCCACTGCCACCGCCGCCACCATGGCCAAAGCCAACATCGGGGGGGTCAAACGTAACTCCGGTCAAGCCAGCACCGCCGCGAGCATTAATAGTGCTGCCCGCGAGCGAAAGCGTCCCCAGCGTCCCCAACTCGATAGCGCCACCGCCACCCCCGCCACCGCCACCGTAAGAGAATTCAATGCCAGATATGTAGATATTACTTCCTCCACCGCCGCCACTGCCGCCTGCGAGTTGGAGGTTTGGCTGCACGCCACTTGCGGGACCGCCAGAACCGCCGCTGAAGCCGCCACTGCCCTGTCCCCCTGGGCTACCAAAGCCACCGCCACCTCCGGAGCCAGAATTAGAGGAGCAGAGAAAAGACTGGTCAAAGCCGCCCCAGCCTCCACCGGTGCCTTCACCTCTGGTTCCGCTGCTTCGGTCCAGGTTGCCTCCCGGGCCACGCGGTCCAACGCCACCACTGAAACCGCCCGGACCGCCAACACCGCCAGGGCTGACAACATTTGCAGGACTGCCACCGTTAGCATTCAATGTGCCGGAAAAGACCAGGTTTCCGCTGGCCAGGAGTGCGACGGGGCGGCCTCCAAATGCGTTGATCACCGCCGCGGACTTGACGGTCAGATCATCGAATCGGAAAACCGCAACACCCGAAGCGCTGACAGAACCGGCGAGATTTGTACCTTGGCCCGTGAAAGTGGGAGGGGTGGCGCTGGTGTCGATCGCGTACGTTCCTGCGGGCAGAGTTGATGTTCCGAGCGAAGGGAAGCCCAGCGGCCAGAGAGGATCAGCGTTTGTCGAGGAGTGAATCGCACAACTCGCGACGGTTGCTAGAAGTAGGGCCGAGAGCCGCTGCGAGTTTCGAGTTGATTGGCGGCCAAGATCGCTGACGGTTGATGAAATTCTCATTGTGGAACACTCCAGCCTCGCGCCAAACCC